>JABWCQ010000011.1 GCA_013360195.1 bacterium | reverse complement strand
AGCACTGCGCTTAATCCCCGCTCGGCGAACGTAAGACGATGCGAATTAGACAAGATAACAGAATTCCGGCGGGGAATCGCTACGTGCTTTTCAAGCACTTCGCTTAATCCCCGCTCGGCGAACATAATAGAATGCGCTTGAGATTTGTGCATACGCTCGGGGGATTTTGCCCAGCAAGCTGGGCGCTACATTTCGGAACACGGATTCCGGTCGGGTTGCGGCGGCCTTAACCCGACTCGGCGGGAAAGAAGCAGATTCCGGCGGCGCGAGGACGCGACCGCTCGGCGAACAAAACTAAATTATCCCTACTCCTTTGACTGCCACACGCTTAACCCGCTTACCTGAATATTTGTTTGCTGATCTTGAGAAGAAGATTAGCGAGAAGACGGCTGCCGGCCGTGATGTGATCAATTTGGGGATCGGTGATCCCGATTTGCCGCCGCCGGATTCATTTACGAAGAGTTTGCAATTGCACGCGGCGGATAGTGACGCACATTTCTATTCATCGTCACGCGGCGATGCGGGTGTGCGCAAGGCGATTGCAAAATATTTTAAGGGACGGTTCGGCGTCGAACTCGATCCTGATTCGCAGATTTGTGTCGTATTGGGTGGCAAAGAGGGATTGTCGTCACTCGGGCGCGCGTTTGTGAATCCGGGTGACATGGTGGCTGCGCCGTCGCCTGCTTATCCTGTATATGCGCAGGGTGTGGCGACGCTGTGCGACGGAAAAGTGCAGACAATGCCATTGACAAGAGAGAACGGGTTTTTGCCTGATTTGAACTTGGCGGAAGGTGCGCGGATGCTGTTCGTGAACTATCCGAACAATCCGACGGGTGCAATTGCGACGGAGTTCTTTTGGCAGAGCTTACAGGATTTTGCCGACACGCATCCGGAGACGGTGGTATGTCACGATCACGCGTACAGCGAGATGACTTTCGGGGACTATGTCGCGCCATCGTTTCTGCAATACACAAAGAATGCGGTGGAGATGCATTCGCTCTCAAAGGTCTTTAACGCGACGGGGTTCAGAATCGGATTCTGCGTCGGACGTGCGGATTACATTGCAGCGCTGGTAAAGGCGAAGTCGCAGATTGATTCGGGAGCGCCGCTGATGATTCAGCGCGCGATGGCGGACGGGCTGGCAGGCTATCGCGGGACTGAGCCGCCGCGTGAGGTTGTGGAAATACGCAAGATTTACGGTGAGCGACGCGCGTACGCAGAGAAGGCACTGCGTGAACTTGGTCTTGACGTGATTGAAAGTCCGGCGACGTTTTATGTGTGGGCGAAAGTGGGAGAAGACGAACTGCCTTTTGTGCAGCGGGCGCTCGACCATGACGTAGTTGTGACGCCCGGGCGCGGGTTCGGGCAGGAGGGAGTGGGGTATATCCGGCTTGCTTTGACACAATCATTGGATCGAATAAAACTTGCGATGCAGCGGCTGGGCTGACCCAATGATGAATTATGAATGATGTATGATGAATTGAATCAAGAGATATACAGTTTTGTTTTCCTATTTCCTATTTCCAATTTCTAATTTTTGCTCCCGTGGCAGATAGATTTCGACAAGTCCTGGCCGGCCGACCCGTGGTACTTGGGCATCGCGGTTCACCGAACGGCGCGCAGGAGAACACAATTGCCTCCTTTCGGTTGGCGCTTGATGAAGGCGCGGACGGAGTCGAGCTCGATGTGCAGTTGACGCGCGACGGAGTGCCGGTGGTGTTTCATGACGACGCGTTTACGACCGGCGAGAAGATAGCGGAGTTGACCTTTGCGGAAATGCGGGAAGTCGCGCACGGTTTACGAGCGCACGTGCATACGCTTGAGGAGGTGCTGCGCGAGTTGGCCGGCAAGGGTTTCGTGAACATAGAGATTAAAACCGCTGGACGGGAGGCCGAGGTTCTTGCCATAGCGCGCAAGACGATGCCGAAGGACACTTTCCTATTTTCAAGCTTTCTGCCTGAGGTTGTTGCCGCCTACCGTAAGCTTGCTCAGGACGTTCCGGCGATTTGGATTGTTGCGGAGCAAATGAGTCTCGAACAAGCTCTGGAAGTCGTGCACCGGATTGATGCGCGGGGCATAGCATTTTACCATGAGCTTATCACACCGGAGCTTGCGGGATTCTTCAAGATACACAATGTGCCGCTGTTCACGTGGACGGTGAATGAACCGGCCGAAGCGAAGCGATTGGTGGACATCGGCGTGTGCGGGATTATCACGGACGAACCGAAGCGGGTTGTCGGAACGATATGATTGGTCTGGCGACGTCGCGAGAGTTTCCGGATCTCGTCGGGGGAGAGCAGCTGTTGTATCAGGAGCTGCGCCGTCGGGGTGAATGCAGAATTGTCTTCTGGGACGACCCGCAGGAGTCATGGCGCGAATGTGATCAGATCATCATCCGGACGACTTGGGATTACTTTGTCCGCGTCATCGAATTTCTGCAATGGATTGACAAGGTGGAGGCGGCGGGAATCAAACTGCACAATCCTCCTGATATAGTGCGCTGGAACAGCGATAAGCTCTATATGCGTGACTTGTCCGCGAAGGGAGTTTTGATTCCGGAGACAACGTGGATAGCGCGCGGCAAACTTACCCGTGACGTCTTGCGCAAGCACGTCAATTGTCCTTGTGTGCTGAAGCCGACGGTTTCGGGCGGAGCATACAGCACATTCAGAGTCTCGCCGGACAACATTGATGCCGTGGTTGAGAAACTGGACGGTCTTGCCGAAGAGAAGGGGTTCATGCTGCAGCCGTTTATTCCGGAGATTGTGAGTCCCGGGGAGTACTCGCTGATTTTCTTTCGGGAGAAGTTTTCACACGCAGTGCTGAAGACGCCCGCCGAGGGCGACTTTCGTGTGCAGTCGAAGCACGGAGGAGTCTACACGCGCGCGGAAGTCTCACCGGATATCATCGAGCAGGCACGCATGATTCTTGCGGCGGTTCCTTTTGACGAGGAGCTTCTGTATGCGCGGGTGGATGGAGTAGTGCGCGACGGGAAGTTCATTCTGATGGAGCTTGAGTTGATCGAGCCGTATTTGTTTTTGGAGTTCGGGGACACCGCTGCCGCGGTTCTTGCATCACGAGTCTGAGATTTCATTCATTACCAAAATATTGTCATGCAACCTTCCAAAGAAAAAAACCGTTTAGGCGACATCACAGAAGCCATCGGCAATACACCGCTGGTGCGATTGAACAAAATCGGCAAGGGTACAGGCTCAGAAATCTGGGTCAAATGTGAGCACCTGAATCCGTCCGGTTCGATTAAGGACCGCATCGCCATCTACATGATTGACAAGGCTGCTCGAGAAGGAGAGCTGAAGCCGGGAGGTTTGATTGTGGAGAACACAAGCGGCAACACCGGACAGGGTGTTGCGATGGTGGCGGCGGTGAAGGGTTATCGCTGCATTTTCACGATGCCGGACAAGATGTCGCAGGAGAAGGCGGACGGCATGAAGGCTTACGGCGGGAAGGTGGTGGTGACGCCGACCAATGTTCCCGCTGATTCACCGCAGAGCTACTATGAGACGGCAAAGCGGATTCATCGCGATACGCCGGGCAGCTATTACGTGAATCAGTACCACAATCCGGTCAACACGGAAGCGCACTATCAGTTGACAGGAAAGGAAATCTGGGAGCAGACGGAAGGGCAGATAACACATTTTGTCGCGGGTGTCGGGACGTTCGGGACGTTCGCGGGAATTGCAAAGTACCTTAAGGAGAAGAATCCCAAGATTAAGTGTATCGCGGTGGACCCTTACGGCTCGGTGTTCCACAGTTTGTGGAAGACCGGCAAGATGAGCGAGCCGTTCGTGTACAAGGTGGAAGGCATGGGTGAGGACATGATTACCGGGAACATGGATCTCACGCTGGTGGACGACATGATACAAGTTGATGACAAAATGTGCTTCTCCAACGCGCGCCGGCTGTGCCGCGAGGAAGGCATCATGGCGGGCGGTTCGTCGGGCGGAGCAGTTCATGCAGCGCTTGAAGTCGCGCGCACCGCTCCGAAAGGCTCGGTGATTGTGACGATTCTGCCTGACAGCGGATCGCGCTATTTGTCAAAGATGTATAACGATGAGTGGATGCGCGACAACGGCTTGATGCAGGAACCGACTCAAATCGGAACGGTGGGCGATTTGCTGCTGGCGCGTCTGCCGTTTTCGCTGATTTCCGTTCCCAGCACTGAGAAGGTCGGAAATGTCATCACAAAAATGAAAGAGAATGGCATATCGCAGCTGCCCGTCATCCAGGGAGACAAAGTTCTTGGTCTGATTCATGAGGTTGACCTGCTCAAGTTCCTGCTCTCCGGAATCGGCACGTCGCAATCCAGCATTGAGCCGCTTGTGCAGACGGATTTTCCGACGGTCACGGAAGAGGAGACTCTTGAAACGGTCAGCCAGATTTTCACGCAATTGTCGCGCGACGCGGTGATGGTCTTGCGAGACGACGTGCCGTGCGACATCATCACAAAAATCGACTTGATTGATTACCTTCTGCATCGCAGCAACGCAAAGTAGTCAACAAAAAAAGACGGCTGCCGCCGTCTTTTGACTTTGCAAGAATCCCATCAATAGTCTTCGTCGAGCTCGCTTAACAGTCTGTGGTAGCTTTTGTAGCGGGATTCAACGAGAGTGTGTTCATCCAGCGCTTCGAGCACGGCACAATCCGGTTCGGCGACGTGCTTGCAATTGCGGAAGCGGCAGTTGACTGCCAAGTCGCGCACGTCGGGGAAAAGTGAAATGAGATTCTCACGGGTCAGACCGTAGGGCACGAAACTCTTCATACCGGGAGTGTCAATCAGCGCGGCGTCGTCGCCGAACCGGACAAGCAGAGCTGCGGTAGTGGTGTGTGTTCCCTTGCCTGACCAGGAACTCACTTCCCGCACCCGCAGTTCAAGGTCAGGAACGAGCAAATTAGTCAACGAGCTCTTTCCAACTCCGGAGTTGCCAATGATGGCAGAAGTTCCGGCGGACAACAGTCCCTTCATTTGCGGCAGGCCGTCGCCGGTTTCATTACTCACAGAGAAGACGGGGAAGTCGAAGCTTTCGTAAATCGCGCGGATCTCGCGTTCGCGTTTGCTCTCGTCATCGAGGTCGTTTTTCGTCATGACGAGCACAGGTTTAACGCCGCCGAAAAGTGCCGCGACGAGAAATCTGTCAATTGCAGCGATTTTGGTTTGCGGCCGAGCCAGCGATGCGACAATCAGAACGCGGTCGGCATTGGCAAACATCACCTGTTTTTCGCGCCGCAATCCTTTTCGCAAATAGGAGTTGGAGCGTTCCAGCACTTCTTCCACCGCCCATTGCCCGTTTTCGCACTCAGCCCTCACCCAGTCGCCCACCGTCACGCCGCTGCCGTCATAGTCGAACAGTTTTCCGCGCAGAACTGCTTCCGTCTGTTCACCGGAAGACAGATTGAGCAGGCACGTTCGGCGGGCAATGGAAGCTACGCGGCCGTTAGCTTGAGGCGGAGGGGTTAGCATAAAATTGAATATTCAGTAACAAATTGCTTTGCCGGACTATTTGAATAACAAAAACGCTGCCTTTGCGGCCGCATTGAAACTCGTCCGGACCATTCTCGGGTTCAGCGTGCTGGCCGTGGGACTTTTAATGGTCGTACTGCCCGGACCTGCGATCGTGGTCATTCCGCTTGGGCTGGCAATACTGGCGAGTGAATACGCTTGGGCGCGCAGATACTTGAAGAAATTCAAGGAAGGCGGCGAGAAGCTGGGTTACATATTCTTTCGCAGAAAGTCTTCAGACACTACGCACTCAAAAGGTTGACACCTTGATCCAGCGCGGCGTGGTCACCGTAGAGCACGACAAGGTCATTCATCAAGAGTTGCGTATCGAGAAAATCTCCGGCATATGAGCATCCGTCGCGCAGCAGCGCGATGACTTGACAACGGCTTTCGTTTGTGAAACCGAGTTCGCGAAGAGTTCTGCCTCGTGCCTTGCTGTTTTCCGTGACCGGCACGGCCTCGACGAGTCTCATCATCAGCAGGTGTGCAAGTTTGTCGCCGCTTGATCCGGCTCCGCGCAGCGTGCCATAGCTTTGGCTCCGCACGACTTCGACTTGAGCCGCGACGATATGAGGCGGTATGTGGTAATGTGTGAGCAACTCGACGAATATGCGCAGGGAGGTCTCAAACTCCTCGGGCACAACCAACTTCGCTCCGAGCTGTTCGAGTTGCTCGACCTCAGCCACATAACGAGTGCGGACAATCAAGTGAAGTTTTGAATTGAGGCGGTGAATGGTTGCGACGGCTCTGCGGGTTGCGGCGGGGTCGGAAATGGCGATGACCGCGCTGTCAAAGTCCTTCAGACCGAGGTGGTTTAGAAACTCGGCGTGTGTGACATCACCGTAATGGATAATTTCACCGTCATTTCGAGCTTCGCGCACGGTTTTGGGATTGAATTCAAGGATTTCGTAGTAAATTCCTGCTTCGCGCAGCACACGGGCGACATTTTTTCCATTCAGGCCGTACCCGACGATGAGCACGGCGGGCGAAGGACGCGCGGGCAGCGGTTCTGCGGAAACAATCATTTCGCCGTGTTTTCTGCCGATTCGCTTGCCGGCGTGAAAGGCAACGGTCGGCGCATACTGCATGACGATTGGAGTAACTGCAAGTGTAAGGCTCGACGCGGCGATAAGATACTGAAACTCCTCTTCCATTAACAGTCCGCCCATCATCGCAGCGCTTAGGAGCAGGAACGAGAATTCGCCGATCTGCGCGAGATAGAATCCGCCCTGGACTCGCTCACGCAATGACAAACCGATGGGCAGGCTGACTCCGATGACGATCAGCGCTTTTAGAATCAGAATCGCAACGGATACAAGCAACACGGTCTCAAGATGGGTAAACACAAAGCGCAAGTCGAGCAGCATTCCGATCGAAACGAAGAACAGCGACGAAAAGAGCGTGCTGAAAGCTTGGACTTGTGAATAAATGTGTGCGCTGAATTCATTCTCCGACAGGATCACTCCCGCGGCGAATGCACCAAGAGCAATCGAGAGTCCGGCGACCGAACTGAGTGCGCCGATCACGAGCATCACGAGAATCGCGAACAGGAGGATTGCTTCGGCTGCCTGGATCTTCACGAGCCATCGCATCATTTGGGGAATGATCCACCGTCCCAAGAGATAGAGCGAGAGCACCCAACCGATCATCAGAATCGTTCGAACACCGATTTCATACGTGGTGATCTGCCCGGTCGCAAGGATACTGACCGTCAGCATCATGGGCACGATGGCCAAGTCCTGCACGACGCAGATTGTGACAACCATACGGCCAAGCGGAGTATTCAACTCACCTTTGTCCGCAAGTCCCTTGAGCACAAGGGCCGAGGAGGATACAGTCACCACAAATCCGGTCACTAACGCGAGCTGAAGCGGCATGCCCGCAGAAAGTACAATTGCAACCGTAAGCGCAATAGTGCCGACGACCTGCCCAATCGCCGCGAGATACACACTGAATGGCGTGCTTTTCAGCGCCGAGAGCGACAGCTCCAAGCCGACGATAAAGAGCAGCAGAATCACGCCGACTTCCGCAGAGCTTTCGACGTGGTCCAAGTTCTTGATGAAACCCAGTCCGGAGGGTCCAATTAAGACACCCGTGAGCACAAAGCCCGCAATCGGAGGCAAGCCGATGCGCCGCGACAGAAACAGCACGGGCAGCGCGCATGCCAGAATGATCGCGAGGTCATAGAACATCGGAATTTCGTGACTCATACCTTAATGGCGCTGGGAATGACGGATGCTGTCGATGGTAGCCTGTTCAAGCTGTTAGGGTTGGAGGCCCCCCTTTCTTTCTATAATTTAGTCATTTATCTTCGGAAAGCAAATTGCGGATAAGCGGTAATATTCCTATTTTATTAGGATTACAGATTCAACGAGTGATATTATGCCCCACTATCCTCTCATGATTCGCGGCGCCCGCGCCACCGGTCAAGTCGAGGTCATTTCGCCCTTCGACCTCAAGCCTATCGCCACCGTTGAAACCGCCGGTGTGGATGCCATTGACGTTGCTCTGAACACTGCTCATAAACTGCACAGTGATAAGCAGTCATGGCTGCCTTTGCCGAAAAGACTGCAAATTCTGGAGAATTTGCAGAAGCTGATTCTTGAGAATGCTGAATCATTGGCTGTCGAGGCCGCACGCGAAGGCGGCAAGCCGCTGATGGATTCGCGAGTTGAGGTGGCCCGCGCGGCGGACAGTATTCGTGTGTGCATAGAGACCATGCGCACCAACTCAGGCCGCGAAATACCGATGAATGTCAATGCCGCATCGTCCAACAAGCTCGCAGTCACACGGCTTGAGCCAATTGGCCCGGTGGTGGCCATCAGCGCCTTCAATCATCCGTTAAACTTGATTGCGCATCAGGTCGGTCCTGCCATTGCGGCAGGGTGTCCGGTAATAGTCAAGCCTGCTGATGATACGCCGCTCTCTTGTTTCAGGCTTGTGGAGATGCTTTATGCGGCGGGGCTGCCTGAAGAGTGGTGCCAGGCCTGCATTACCAGCGACCTCAGCGTTGCGGAGAAGCTGGCGACCGACCCGCGTGTTGCCTTCTTGACATTCATCGGCAGCTTCAAGGTGGGCTGGATGCTGCGCTCCAAGATTGCACCGGGCACACGCTGTGCGCTGGAACACGGCGGGACAGCACCCGTCATTCTCGCCGAGGATGCCGACTGGAAAGCAGCCATAGCGCCGTTGGCCAAAGGCGGATTCTACCATGCCGGACAGGTGTGTGTATCCGTCCAGAGAATTTATGTGCCTGAGTCCTTCGGGTTCGAATTTGCACAGAAGCTTGCCGAAGCCGGCAGCAGGATGAAGATTGGCGACCCCACAGTGGCAGATACGGAAATTGGCCCCTTGATTCGCCCGCAGGAAGTCACACGCATTAATATGTGGGTGCGTGAAGCCATCGCAGAAGGAGCAGTTCCGCTCTGCGGAGCGGAACCTCTGAGCAATACAAGCTACAAGGCAACCGTGCTCTGGAATCCGACCGACACTTCGAAAGTCACGACACAGGAGATTTTCGGTCCTGTCGTGTGTGTCTACGTGTACAAAGATTTGGATGATGCCATTGCCCGGGCGAACAACTCTCCGTTTTCCTTTCAAGCCGCTGTCTATACGAAAGACATTGACACGGCATTGAAGTGCTATTCACAGCTCAATGCCTCGGCGGTGATGTTGAATGAGCACACGGCCTTTCGTGTGGACTGGATGCCCTTCGCGGGCTTGAAGCAATCAGGTTACGGCATTGGCGGGATTCCCTATTCGATTCGCGACATGCAGGTCGAAAAAATGCTTGTTGTAAAGTCGCCAAGTCTGTAAACAGGCACAGGCAAGCAACAAAAAAGCCCGCTCTCAAGAGTGGGCTTTTTGATTTTGTCCTATATCGGATTACGGCAGATACACGAGCTTTCTATTTTCAGAAATGCCGTTCACCTGGAGTCTCAGGAAGTAGAGTCCTGCTGAGCTGCCTGCAGCATTCCACTCCAGAACATGCGCTCCTGCGCCAAGACTACCGTTAACGAGAGTTGCCGTTTCGCGGCCGTTGATATCGTAGACCTTCGCCAATGCCATTCCCGTTTGCGGCAGCGTGAGATTGAGCCGCACGAGTCCGTTGAACGGATTTGGGTAGGCATCGCTCAATAGGAAGCTCGATACCGCAGGGATGTCGTGGGCGGCGGACTGCGACTCAGTCGTGAAGCTCCACAGAAAACCTTCCGTAGTTCCCGCCGCATTTGAAGCGTCCACCCGCCACAAATAGACGGTATTGGGTGAAAGCTGAGTGGTCAGCGGGAAGGAATTGGCCTCAACAGTGCCAAGCGTGCCAAGCGGCTCTGCCGTTCCAAGAAAGACCTCATAGGACTCGGCTTCTGAAACAGCAGACCAACCGAGCACAAGCGGAAGCGAAACATTGATTGCCCCGTCAATGGGTGTCGGATTGGTCGGAGCGTTCGGAGCTTGCGGGATCACCGCCTCAGTCGAGACAATGGTGAGGTTCGTGTTCGGCCCTGAATCCCGTGGACCTTGATGTGCGGCTACGTATAGCCTGACGGTTCCCGTCCCTGCGGCCGGTGCCCGCCAGTTAAAATTCGCACTCTGTCTATCGAGCACAGACAGCCGCACACCATTGTTCTCTTGCGCAATACTATACGTCGTTGTATTGAAGCCGGGAGTAATCTGCCCGGCAGTGACGGAGCCGGTCCCGACGCGGACCGAGCCGTTGAAGTTCTTAATCGGAGAACCGGACACGGCTTGAATAGTAAGCAAGTAGGTCGAATCCGGCACATATTCCGTCGGGAAACCCGTCACCTGCACTGTGCCGCCGTTGACACCGTGACAGCTTGACGAGCACCTTCCCAGCGAACCCGGAGCACCTGAGTAGCCCCGGTTCGTTGGACTCGCGAAGGAATGAATAGAAAATGCAAATACGAACAAAAAGCCAATGCTGCGGCGAATCATGGAAGTGATTCCTTTTGTTGCAGTTCACCTATTGAGATTCATCAGTCGTGTGACCAACGAATCACGAACACTGGCTCTCCCATTGCCGAGACGGCGGCACCCGTTCTGACAAGTATCTTTACGGCAGGTAAATCAGCTTTTGGGTCTGCGTGAGACCTGCGCATTCACACTTCAGGAAGTACAGTCCCGCGGCGTTTCCAGCGGCATTCCATTCGAGTTGATACTCGCCAGCACTGAGCTTCGAATCAACAAGTGTCGCCACTTCCTGTCCGACGATATCGAAGATTCTCACGACAGTCGGGCTCTCCTGGGCAACCGTCAGGCCGATTCTCACGTTGCTATTGAACGGATTCGGATAGGCCGCCTGTAACTGGAATGCTTGCGGAGCGGCGGGGTTTTCTGCGCTTGAACCAGCTTCGGTCGTAAAACTCCACACCTGTCCGGTCGTTGAACCTGCATCCCCAAAGGCATCTACACGCCAAAGGTAAACTGTTGACGTCGCGAGATCACCCGGCGGGTCAAAGGTGGTTTGTGTGGTTGTTGTCGCCAATTGAAGCGGTTCACTCGTTCCGAAATAGACTTCATATCCATTGGCGCCGCTCGACGGCTCCCACGCCAAGGTCGTTGTCACGGGAACATTCGTCGCGTCGTCATCCGGGAAAGGCCCGGTCACTTGCGGCGGCGGTCCGGCCGTTGTAAACGACCAAAGCGGCCCCTCCGTTTCACCGTGTTCATTGAAGGCGGTAATTTTCCAGAAGTACTGAGTATTCGGCGTCAAGCCTGAGTACGGGAACATCATGCCGCCGAAATTATCATTCACCGTAGGCGGAGGATTCGTCGTGCCGAATTGCACGCTATGTCCCGTCGCGCCCTCGTCTTCCCAAATCAAGAATCCGAGTGCGGGCATTCCGGTCGCTCCGTTATTCGGAATCGGATTGGACGGGGTTGACGGCGGATTACCGCCCGCTTCAACGGTCACTGTGCCGACCATGCCGCTGGCCGCGTGGACGATACACTCATAGTTAAATGTACCGGACAGCGGAGCCGCAAAGGCGAAATTGTAGGTAAAGGCACTGCTCGTCGGATCGCCGCTGCGGAACACAGGCGGATTATTGTTTGACTCTTCAACATTGTGAAATCCGCCGGCCGGTTTAATCCAGCGCACGGTATCTCCCTGCTGAATCGTCAGATTGGCCGGTGAGAATGACAAGGCATTGACGTTGACCGTGTGCACGGTGGCCAAACTCACTGTGGCCATCATCAAAGCAAGCAATACAACAAATCTTTTCATCGTGGTCTCCCTGAAAACGAACGAAATTTTTTGGCCGGACCTTCTGTTGCCGTTCATGGTGTTGTCCTAAGGTTAGTTACTTGGGGAAATTGATTGTAGAATCTTGATTATCCCGGCCTTGATTGCTTGCATTGTGTGATGCGGCGGCATTCGTCGCGAATGTCGCGCTACTTAAGATAGAGAGCTTTGTAAATTTTGGGTGTGTGATTTATGTTTGCGCGAATAAAGTAAACTCCCGACGGGCCATCGGCGTGCCAGAGAAATTCGTTGCGTCCGTGCTGCGACATTCCGGAGTACAGTGTCTCGACGAATCGTCCCCGGACGTCATAGATATAAATAGTGATCGGCACGTTTCCAATGAGCTCCATTCTCAAAGTGGTTGTGCCATTGAACGGATTCGGGAACGGCGGCTCAAGCAAGAAGTCACCGGCAAAAGGTCCAGCACTCTCGGAGGTCGCCGTCGTCGTGAAGTTCCACAGCGGCCCCATGCTCTCGCCCTGCGCGTTGGTTGCGGTGACACGCCAGTAATACTGCGAGTTCAAGTTAAGTTCCGGCGGCTCATAATATATCTGCGTCTGCCGCGAAACAAGCGGTGGATCTGTCGTGGTGCCGAAATAAACAAGAAACGAATCGGCGCGCGCGGTTTCGTCCCAATGCAGTGTGACAATTACATTCACATTCTCCGCGCCGTTTGGCGGAACAGGATTTCGCGGCGTATCCGGAGGCTGTGGAACAAAAACTTCACCGGCAATCAGCATCAAGTCGTTATTCGGTCCCGTGTCATGACCCTGATGCGCCGCAATGTACATGCGAACTTCTCCCGTTCCGTGGGCAGGAGCAATCCACTGAAACTCGAGCGTATCCTGATCCAAGACCAGCGAGTGCACACCGTTCGTCTCATTGGACACGGAATATGCGGCGGTCATGCCATATCCGAGCATCACCCCGGCGTTCAGCGATGTCGTCCCCAACCGGCATGACGCATTGAAATTCTTGATCGTGGGCCCCGTGCTTGTCAGCTGAATCAAATAGACGGAATCGGGATAATAAGACTCAGGGAACCCGTGTACTTCCACCGTTCCTGCCCCGTCTCCATGACACGATGACGCGCACGATTGCGTGCCGGGCGCACCGGAGTTACCCACGGTCCACGGTGCGGCCGCCAACGGCGAGAGGATGAGGAGAAGCAAGAACAGTTGCATGATTGCGTCCCGCCGCGAGTTTCAAGCGCAGGCGTCAGCGCGAGGCTGCCCGCTTTGCAAGCGGGCGTCACGGGGTTACTTTCTAAATTTTATCGTACAGCCGAATGCCGCTGTGGTTTTGGGCTCAATTTCAGACGCTTTGCCTTCGACCAGCTTCGTCATGGCGTTCCGCAAATCGTGTGACTTGACTTCCTTGACTTCCGTATTGTCATCAATGCGGCCTGTATAAACGACTTTGCCATCCTTGTCAAGAAGAAAGGCCTCCGGTGTTCTTGCCGCTCCATAGGCCTTGGCAATAGTCCCATCTTCGTTAAGCAAATACGGATAGGGGAGATTCTTCTCTTGTGCCCGCTTTTGCATGGCCTCAAAGCCGTCCTCGGGCTTTATCTTGGGGTCGTTCGGGCTTATGGCAACAAATGAGATGCCCTTGGGCTGAAACTCGTTGGCTAAGGCAATCAATCTGTCTTCATATGCCACAGCGAACGGACAGTGATTACAGGTGAAGACTACAAGTGTTCCGACTTCGCCGGATGCGGCCGCCAGACTAACCAATTGCCCATCGACGTTTTTCAATTCAAAAGCAGGCGCCTCCGTCCCGATCCCGATGGCTGCCGCCGAAGTCTTCTGAGGATACAAGAACACCGCCGCCACCACTCCGCAGACGATGGCCGTGGCTATCCACACAGCTGTGCGCTTTCTAAACATTTAGTTCTCCAGAGGGTTATGTGTGACCACGGTCACACTTCATCAGTTGGCAATAATACATCAAATTCATTGCGAAAGTCGGTCAAAAGCCATATTCTATATGTTCGCCCGACTTGCTTGTCAACACTATAATTAACTACTTACGGGCGAGACTATCAACCCACGGAGGGACCCATGCACACATTTTGTCACATCGAACTCACCACCACCGACCTGGAGAAGGCGGCCAACTTCTATCGTGAAATGTTCGGCTGGAAGGTGGATCCCATGATGGATAACTACTGGATGATTACGACCAACGACGATCCGCAAGGTGTCAGCGGTGGACTCATCAAGGTGGACAACGTGCTTGACAGCGGCGCGCAGAACTATGTGTTCGTGGATGACGTGGCCGACGCACTCAAGAAAGCGGTCTCTTTAGGGGCCAAAGTCATAGACGAAAAGCGTCCGTTGCCCCACGAAATGGGCTTCATCGGGATGTTCGAACTCTCCGACGGCTTCAAACTCGGACTCTTCAGCCGCAAGTGAAAGTTATCCCGTTAAGCTCCTGCGACGAGTTCATCGCCGGGGACCAGACCCGCCTCCGCGAGATTCTGCATCCGGACAAGACCCCCCTTGCCCTCGGCTACTCGCTGGCCCACGCCAGCCTCGAGCCGGGAAACACCTCGTCATTGCACCGATTGTCCACCAGTGAGGTCTATTACATCCTCAAGGGCCGGGGAAACATGGAGATTGACGGCCAAACCCGCGAGGTCGGGGTTGGCGACACCATCTACATCGCTCCCTCTTCAACTCAACGAATCACCTGTTTGGGTCCCGAAATTCTCGAGTTTCTTTGCATAGTTGATCCCGCCTGGCGCGCCGAGGACGAGGAAATTTTGTAAGGCGGCGGCCAAAGACTGGAAAGCCTGTCCAATTGGGCAGGCTTTTCTATTTAGGGCTGAGGTGTATAACTCACACATTCTCGGGGCACCCGCCGCGGGTGCTGCGCATGGAACACTACCACAAATCCATCGACAATCTGCACCCCGCAGATGTCTATCACGGCCGCGCCGAGACCGTTCTCAGACGGCGAAAAAAACTCCAAACACAAACAAAAAAGACCCGTCGCCAGGTCAATACATCAACATCACGAAAACTACTGAAGCTCCGCAACTTACAAACCCAAACTACACCCTAATTCAATAGCGCATCTTGTGCCATTTGCTCTGAATGCCTACAGTTGCCCTTTCATTGTCTACTTAAGCTGTATTACCCAGAACGAACGCGTATCTTGTTAAATGTCAGGCCTATCAAAGGGATGTATAATTAATAACAATGTACTTTCTGTTGACCTATTTCACAACTATCAGGTTCTGAACCTTGCTAACTGAGCCAGCCGTAAGGCGGACATAATACGGCCCTGAACTCAATGTCGAAGCGTCTAGTAGAATGGAATGATACCCTGCCGACAAGATGCCATCAGTAATCAATCGTGTCTCGCGGCCTCTGATATCAAATAGAGCTACTTTGGTTCGAATTATCGACGGTAATTCAAACCGGATATGAACTAATGAATTAAAAGGGTTAGGATAACCAGACAATGAAACATCAAATCGCAGCGGGACTCTCGGGTTCAACAAGTCTGTTCTGTGCGGTACCGCGCAAAGTGTGTAAAGTCCCAATGACGATTCATCATTGCGTGTTCGCTGATCTCCAAACAACATATAGCTTCCATCAGAGGCAATTGCCCCCCCCCCCCCTAATTCTCGATTTGGAAATTCAAATGCGTGATACCACAGGCTGTCACCATTGGAATCTAATCCCGCAGCGAAGAAATCAGCCATTGTTTCAACGCCGACGGAACCACGCCAACCTATTGCGACAAAATTGTCGTTGCTGTCAGGCAATGTTACTTCAATAAGATCAGAGTGTGGTCCACGCATAGTGGTTGACCACACCATGTTTCCTTCAAAATCCGTTTTGATAAACCACATGTCCCGTGGCCCCCAAATGTATTGGTCCCCAATTCCTGCTGTCAATAGGAAGCCCGAAGGAGTTAATGTGAGATCATGTGAATCGGAATAACGCGATAGTCGGAAATCGCGCTCCCAGAGCGGCGCACCGACTAATGAGAACGCGCTCAAAAACACATTGGTGGAGTCCATTGAATCGTCATAAAAACGTGTCCCGCTGAAGACTATCCGATCTTCCTGCCGCACACACCTCCACAATGATTGCACATGTGTAAAGTCATAGTCTTCATAAACAGGTATCAGATTGCCGTCGTCTCCAAGCAAGGCGAGCCACGGCCCCCCCCGCTGGCTGTCCCGCGAGGACATCGTTCCGCCAATCATCCATCCCGTTTCTATTCTAACAATCGCGAAAAATCCGAGCCTTAAGGAATCATGCAGAAATGTTGTTGTCCATAGCGTGTCCCCGAAAGCATCCGTACGAACGATAAATCCCGAAGGGTCAGGTATTTCTGGCCAATCAAAGCGTCTCCCTACGGCAATATATCCGCCATCCTCGCAGATTTCGACATCATATAAATAGTCGAAAGATTCCTCGCCACCGTAATCCCTCCACCATTCCTGTTGGCCAAAGGCATTCATTTTGTAGAAATAAGCCTGTGCCGGAATCCCATGGTCATTCCCAACCAATAGATAGCCGCCGTCAGGCGTTGCGATTGCCTCCTCAACCGAAAAAGCAATGCCAGTGGAGTTGGTTGTCCAAAGCGTGTCCAATACTTGTGCATTAGCAACGATATGTGCTAACAACAAAACCGCGAACCCCACCCGCTTCAGATGATTCTGAAAAGCGAGTAAGATTCGCGATAGTAATTCAAAGCCGTTCAACCTTTTCATTATCAGTCCCTCTGAGGTTGTTCCGCGTGTTGCTGTTTCAAAATAGGTGTCTGTAGCATTGTTGTCAAGACGTTGCAGTTCCGAAACGCCGAGCCGAAAGTGCTTTTTTTTTGCAGTTAGCGTTATTACAAAGTTGCAATAATTTTGGATAAAAAATTGTCAGGAGGAGAAAACTGAAAAGCCTGCCCTTTACAGGACAGGCTTTTTCTTTCTTCCCAGTCGCGGAAAATTCCGCAAAAAAGAGAATATTACCAGTTGCTTTCGCGACGCTGACGCGGGGGACGGCCACCGCCGCCACCACCTTGCGTACGCTCACGTGCTTCATTCACGTTCAGCGCACGGCCGCCCATTTGCTTGCCGTCCATCTGCTTAATCGCATTGGCGGCGCCCTCAGCGTCCATCTGCACAAAACCAAAGCCGCGCGGCCGACCGGTTTCACGGTCCTTCACCAATTCCACGGCTTCCACTGTACCGAACTCACCAAAAACGGTGCGAAGTTCTTCTTCCGTTGCGCTGAACGGAAGGTTACCGACATAAAGACGAGTTGCCATCGTCATTTCTCCTGTTCGTCCCTCTTAGGTATTTACTAATCAACGCTTTGGAGGACAAAAATGCCCTCAGACGACTTCCGTGGTTACTGCATCGGAATCGCTGAGGGACGAATAATCGGCGAAACGACGGACAGACTACA
Source organism: bacterium (assembly GCA_013360195.1). Lineage (NCBI taxonomy): Bacteria > bacterium. The sequence goes on along the minus strand of JABWCQ010000011.1, from coordinate 107,722 downwards.
CAAACTGAAATCGCGATCTGCAGAGGATGGATACGGTTTCCCAGCCCATCATGCGCTGCGCAATATACATACAATTCTCGGATTCTCCAAATCATTTCTTGTCTTTACACACAATTTTGAGGCAAAAAAATCGATATTTTGGGCAAAATTGCGCTGCACAGGCAAAGAAAACGGGCACCGATGCCTCGATGCCCGTCCATTAACTCTCCTAACCCTGCCGAATCGGCACGGGTTCAGATTACCAGTTGCTGCGTCCGCGACGTTCCGGGCGGGACTGTGTCCGTTCCTTGGCCTCGTTCACATTCATTGCACGGCCGCCCATTTCGACGCCGTCCAACTTCTTGATAGCAGTCGCGGCTCCCTCGGTGTCCATTTGGACGAATCCGAATCCCCGCGGGCGACCCGACATCCGGTCGATGACCAGTTCTGCCGACTCAACTGTACCAAATTCACCGAAGACGGTGCGAAGCTCATCTTCCGTCGTACTGAACGGAAGGTTTCCAACATAAAGACGTGTTGCCATCGTCATTTCTCCTATGTCCCTCATAGTGTTTGTCTTGGCAGGACCGATTAAGGATACTCCAAGGTTGTAAATACAGCACTTAGAAGAGCAAAATGCCCTCGAACGACTTCCGTGAATACTGCTTCGGAATCGCTGAGGGACAGACGGCGAGACGACGTACAGGCTTACACAAACTGAAATCGCGAACTGTGTCTGACCCAATTTAGCCAGACGGAGTGAATATACGCACAAATTGTGACATTTCCTAATGGCTCAACAATTTACGCTCGCTTTGTCGGAAATATCACGGTGGCGGCCTTGCATTCGGCTGGGTTGTAGCTTAATTTAGGGTATGGTTGCCGTTTACATATTTCTTCTAATTCTCCCCCTCGCTTCAGCGGGGGGGCAAGGGGAAGTGTTCTGGATTGAGAATGAAGGGCAGTGGGATGGGGACTTCTCTTTCAAATGTGAGGTTGGGAGTACTGTCTATTATGTCACGCCGCAAGGTATGACGGTGGATTTTCGAGAGTTTAAGAAGTATCCGAAGCCTCGTGGTCAGCGGGACCCGCTGGACATGCTGGAGAGGCATGAGGACCAGGACTCGGTGACGGTTCGAGGGCATGTGGTGCAGATTCACTTCAATTCCTCGACAAACTCCCCAGAAACTACTAGGTCGAGCCTCCCGGCTCGACACTCCGCGCGCGGCATCGACAAGCTCGGCCACTATTCCAATTACTTCTTTGGCAGAGATTCTACCAACTGGCGCAGCCGAGTCGACCACTACGAGCGTGTCATCGTCCCCGAAATCTGGCCGGGGATTGATGTAGAATACCGCGCTGACAAACTCGGTGTTGAAACGGTTTATCATGTCAAACCCGGCGCAGTTCCCGCACAAATCCAAATCGAGTATCTCGGTCTTGATGCGCCATTGCGTGTGGATGCTCACGGCAATCTTGTGCTCACGACTTCATTGGGAGAAGTCAAAGAGAAAGCTCCGTTTGCGTTTCAGCAGGAAGGGAGAATGCAGAAGCGAGTGGAATCAGGCTATCGGATTATCAGCGAGAATCTGGTGGGGTTTGATGTGGAGGAGTTTGATCGGGGGAAAGAGTTGGTCGTGGATCCGCTACTCTATGGCACTTATCTCGGGGCAGGTGATGTTGACAATGGCGGCCCGTTAACACTCGCACCAGATGGTGGTGTGTATGTCACTGGTTCGACCTACGCCCTTTCAGGTTTTCCCACGACGCCGGGTGCCTATGATGAAACCGGAATCTTTCCGGGCATGCGAGAATTCGTTAGCCACTTCGGCCTGGACGGTGAGTTCATTGCTTCAACTTTGTATGGAGAGATTCAGACGTCGGACAATCGAAACACTGAGGGCGGTGCCTACGATCTAGCTTATGATTCACTCAGAAATGGTATCTGGATATGTGGATTTGCCTATCCGGACTGGCCGATCACTCCGGATGCGTTCGACACAATAATCGGAGGTTCTTACGACGGATTCCTTCTTAGGTTAAGCGCAGACTTGACACAGCTTGAGTTTTGCTCCTATCTCGGTGGTGACCACGGCGACCAAGCACGCGATGTAGAGGTTGATGAAGCAGGCCTGGTTTATGTTGTAGGTGAGACAGCCTCCGACGATTTCCCAATTACACCTGAAGCACTGATGCCTGTACGTCAAAGTGGTGACGGTTTTCTCTGGATATATAACCCTAACAACAGCGAACTTCTCTACTCTTCGTTCTTTGGAGGAGAGCGCGGTGACCGCTTTTGGGGACAAAGCATTTATGGTGACCATCTCTGGCTTTTTGGAGAAACGAATAGTGCCAGATTGCCTGTAACTGAAAATGCATTCAAGTCGGAGTTTTCGGACACAGGTGAATTCGATGAACCTGATGCGTTTTTTGCCTTGCTAACTTTGCATCCTCCGACGCTGGAGTATTGCAGTTATTTAGGCGGTGAAGCAAACGACTATCTCTTTGCTTTAGTGGAAGTTGATTCCGTAGTTTACCTCGCTGGTAGCACGCATTCAACTGATTTTTCGGTCTCTACTGGAGCGGCGGACACCATTGGCGTAATTGAATTAGGAACATCCACTGAATGCTATGTCTCAAGGCTAAACTGGCGAACAAATGATTATTTTGGAACATATTTTGGGGGGGGTGGTGGTGAGCTTATTGCAACCTTTGGGAATTGGGTTGGACAAAACTACGTAATAATTGCGGGATCCACTGACAGCGGTGATCTTCCGGTCACCTCTAACGCTTTTGATTCTGTTCTTAATAATTCAGGCGTGCCGCCAAATGATGGATTTGTTGCGAGGCTAAACAGAGAATTGACGAATATAACTTATGCTACATACATTGGCGGTTCGGCTCATGATTCATATTTAGGGTATATAGAGAATGCCGATAGTGTTTGGCTTACCGGTACGACGCTTTCCATTGATCTGCCTGTCACACCTGATGCATTCCAACCCGGTGATAACGCTTTCAGCAGCGCTTTCGTTCAGCATTTCGCGATTGATACGACCCAGGATACAACGAACACTGTAGATAATCCCTCGCTTCCGCTTAACTTCACACTGAAAGTTTATCCAAATCCTTTCAATCCTTCGACTACACTCTCCTTTGATCTTCCTCGCAATTCCGATGTTAAAATAGAAATTTTCAATGTTCTCGGTCAAATGATTGAAGAAATTGATTTGGGACGGATGAACACTGGAAGTCATCAAGTACAAATTGGCAACACTGAGTGGGCGTCAGGAATTTACATAGTTTCCTTGTCGGCAGGGTCCATCTCCAGAAATTCCAAAATTCTTTTAATTCGATAGATCTCAGCTACACACACGCCCCCCAAATAGAAAACGGGCACCGATTGCTCGGCGCCCGCTCTGCTGGGTCCCTGATTACAAGGCTCAGGCTACGTGCGTTCCTGAGTGCGAAGTCGCCTTAGTTTCCGCCGTAACCCTGCGGGCACGGCGGCCATTCTTGGTAGCCGGACCAGCCGGCTCGTTGCTGTCGACGGTCATGCCCTTTTCAACCCATTCCTGCAACGCTTCCTGGGTGAACTTAATTTGCCCGCCGAGCCTGAAATGTGGAACTCCCCACCGCTTATAGCCGTTTCGCAGAGCGGCCGGGGTCTTACCGAGAAACTTCGCAGCCTCTTGTACACTGAGAATCACCATGATCTACTCCTTCTTTGGTTAGATGGCTGCTGACATGCAGGCGGAAGACCCTGATTTCGACCGCCTACAACAGTTAGACGCAACAGCTTTCACGATTGTTCCCGGTTTCTCCACAGCCCTCTAAATACCCCGATATCGAGTAGTTTGACCTCAAAATATTCCCGATCTAATCATGTTAAGAGAATGTTATAGAATGGGTTACAGTTTCGAACTTGGAGACCACTCATGGACCCGATGAGCTTCTGGAAGATGGTCGCCGGAATTGCCTTCATTGCCGGGATTTTCTGGTTCTTCTATTTTCGGGGGAGGAGTGGGCGCGTATTGCCTCGCGAGGAACGGAAACTCCAGCAGTTCGAGTCAAAACTCAAGAATGGCCTGCTGGAACCCGCCGAATACGAAATCCGGGTCGGCCATCCAGTCCAGTGGCTGATTCACCGCTTTGATTCTGAGCCGGACGATGAGATCTTCGAAATCAATGAACTCTCCATCCACGAGCTGCTCCCCGGCGGGCATACCACCATCATTGCCTTTCTCCCCGAAAAAAAGGGTAGGTTCAAAATTGTATTGGGAGCGGAGCGGGAGGCGGGGCTGGTGAAAATCAGTTAGCCTGTTTGGCTGGCGTCGGATTCAGGAGCACGGTGATAGTAGTCCCTGCCCCGGATGAGCTGTTGACCGTCAGTCCCCCGCCGTGGATTTCCGCAATCCACTTCGCGCTTCGTATGCCCAGTCCCTGTCCGCCCTGTTTCAGACTCCCTTTGCCGTCCAGAATCTCGGCAATTCTCTCCTCACTCATTCCTTCTCCGCGGTCCGTAACGACAATCTTTACTTCCTGTCCATCGTTTGCTCCACTGTCCGCACTCACCCTCACCGTTTCATTCGCAGGAGATGCCTCCATGGCGTTTCCAATCAAGTTCTCAAGCAGGGATTCAATCAAGCGGTAGTCAAACACGGCCCGGAGTTGTCGTCCTGGATTTTCGTGAACAACCTGGGTCTGCTCCAACAAATTCATGCGATCGACGGTCAAGGCTATCAGCGCGTTCAAATCATGAGTCTGGAAGTCGGGTTGTATCGTGCGGCTGATGATTTGAATTTGCCGTGATGTCTGCAGCATCCGCGCTATTTCCCCGCGCACCCGTGAAGCAAACTGCTTGATATCAGCGTCAGGAAAGTCCCTCGCCATTCTAACCTCAAAATTCTCCAGCGCCCGCTGAACTACTGCAATCGGCTTTTTCGTGTCGTGCGCTTGAAATGAGGCCGTCTGCGCCCAACCTTCCAGCACGAGTTTCTCTCTTCGCGCCCGCAAATAGGCCCGCCTCGTCCGGACGCTCCACACAATCAGCCAAGCGAGCGCCGCCGTTCCCAGAATGTATCCGCTGCCCGCCAAAGCAAGTTCAGCATGATACCAGTTGTTCAGAGTCACATCGTAGGCGGTAAATGTCTCGCCGTTGTGCATCCACAGCCTGCTGTACTCTCCATTTTGTATTCTCTGCTGGGCTGCAAAGGTTCCTGATACTTTCTCACGGAAGAGCAGTTCTCCGTCAAACGACCATATGCTCAAGTAACCGTCGGGCTGCTTTAGTGCCAAATCGTCTCGTCCGTCCCCATCAAAGTCAGCGCACACTTCGTTGACTTGCCCTCTTGGCAGTTTCAGTGAGAGAGCTTGCAGGCTACTGTTAATGACAACTGTCGTCTCCGGTTCTGCGGTGACAACGAATCTCCGTTCGCCGGACGCGCAGTCATCCCAAGGGATCATCCACGGACGCTGATTCATGGGAAACAGCTGGCGCTGCTGCAGAACTTCGCCGTTCCGCGCATCTACGCGCAGCAGTGTGGGAATGAAATCGTTGACACTGAGCGTCGAAGAAATGGCGACAATCTCATCGCAAGGTTGTTTCGCTTTGGCTGCTGCTAAGTAGAACCAGCTAAACGGGCTTTCCTTCACATGTCTCCACAGTAGCTCGCCGTCAGTGTTATAAGCATGCAAATAACTCACCGTGTCGGCTGTTTCGTTGTAAATTGCGCCGTTGCAGCTCGCGCCTGTTCCTAAAGTGATAATGGTCTCTCCTTGACTGGAGTTTATGAGCGACCAACTCTGCACACCGCTTGCGCATCTGGCATACCAGAGAGAGTCTCCAGTTTGCGGATTTATTGCAATCACTCCCCGCGGGCCCTTGGCAAAACCGACTTGCGGTTGAATGAGAAAAAGGTCCCGTTCACCTTGAACATAGTTGACGAAGCGGAATTCGATGTCCCAATGTGAACTGTTTCTCCAGCGCACATCCGTTTCGCAGATCTCGAAGTCAAACAGCACGTCAGTCTCCGGCCAATCATACACCCTGATGCCAACGCCGTCCGGACTCCGGTAGCAAACCATGATCTCGCCCGTGTCGTCTCGGTCAGCTTGACAGGGTTCCACGCGCGCGATGGGATGGGGTAGATTCAACTGTTCATGCAGATGAAACCTGCTATCCCAAACTTCCACGTGTCCGAGTAGTGGACGACCGCTCTTTACGTCATCTGAGTAGTGTATAAACACATACTCGTGACCGCTTGAATCAAGCCCCCCGATATTCAAGGGTGAATTTGTGCCGCGTGGAAACGGCTTTGTCCAAGCAATGGACAGATGATGCCGGTGCGGCCACCAGTCAAGCGCCGCGCACCACTCGCTCGTGATCAAGAGTGCCAACAAAACGAGCGGCACCGCAGCCCCTCTAAGCATGTTTGCTTTCATTGGCCTATGTTCGCATGCCCAGCAGCTTCGAAGTGATCATTTTATCAATTTACATGGAAGACTCGTTTATCGCAAGCTGTTCACAGGTCCTGGCAGGCAGGTATTGAGACAGAAAAGCAGGAACAGCTCATTTTTCGGAGTGCGTAACCTTAAAATATGCAAGGCAATAAGCCAAAATTGATAACTATTGACAATTATAGAAAATTATCATATATTCTCGATTCGATTGCGACATTGTCCTACACTGCAGGTGCGCTTCTGCTGAGCCTGCTTGCATTCAGAAACAGTTGAACAATCGAATAGGGGAGAGCCACAAGTTGTGCTGGCTTTCGAAAAAAAACAGAATTGGGGAAATCACTACATGGGATCTGCACAAGATCAGGCAAAAGTCTGGGCGCAAGGCGCCGAAGTCTGGGCCAACAAGTTTGAACCGCATTTCGTGCCGTTGTGGCACCAAATGCTCACGATGTCCGGCGTCACGAAGGGAGTGAAGTTCTTTGATGCGGGCTGCGGCTCGGGTGGAGCCTCTGTCATTGCGGAGCAGCGCGGAGCGCAAGTCGCCGGGTTGGATGCAACACCACAACTTATTTCTATCGCACAGAAGCGTCTGCCGCACGCACCTTTTGTTGTGGGGGATTTGGAGGAGATGCCGCACGAAGACGGAAGTTTCGACGTTGTGTTTGCCGCTAATTCCGTGCAATTCACCTATGATCCGGCGCAAGCTCTTTCGGAAATCAAGCGTCTGCTTGGACCGCATGGCAAAGCGATTGTGGCGGTGTTCACGGACATTGAACGCAACAACATGGGCACCTTCATCAAAGCCATAGGCGGCCTCTTGCCGCAGCCGCCGAAAGTCGGACCCTTCGCGCTTGGCAAACCGGGTTTGCTGGAAGCCGCGATCGAAAAGAGCGGCCTGAAAGTAGTTCGCGATGTTGAGGTGCCCTGTGACTTTGTCTATCCCGATGTCGAAGACTTCTGGGAGACGTTCAGCTCCGCGGGTCCTGTGCAGGCGGCAATGGCAAACGTCGGCGAAGAAAAGACCAGGCAAACCGCAATTGAGTCCGTCCAGCCGTTCGTAAGACCGAACGGTTCTCTGCACTTGAAAAACATCTCGCACGTCGTGACCTTAGAGGCATAGTCACAACTCGATTCAACAAAAACCCCCGACAATATCGGGGGTTTTTCTTTTTATTTCCCCCCAGTCCTCTGGGGGATAAAGGGGGGTAAAATGTTAAGCAAATCGATCACACAAGCCCTCGCCCCCCAACTCCGCCGAGCCGGGTTAAGACCCGCCGCAACCCGGCTGGAATCCGTTCGTCCCCCCTTCTCCATTCATGGGGAAGGGGTCGGGGGATGGGGTCTGATGCCTCCAATTTTGCGCTTTTTTTCATAATTTCTTATCAACAAAGAGCTTGTTAAGTTCAATAAAATGAAAATATATCTTGACCATCCGTTCAAACTGTCGTATATTATGCAAGCGATAAAGATAAAATGAATCTCAAGAAAACAGCCCCGACTTTCGCCAGGGCCGCATGTGAATCCACTTCATCAAACTACTTATCTGCTCGTGCGGGGGGTGGTAGTTGGAATCTCGACAACACACCGTTGTTGGTGGTGGTTACATAGTAGTTCTGCCGGTCTTGTGTGTTGACAATGCCAACGTCCGTGTAAGACAATCCTGTTGATGTTCCGATTTCAGTAAACGCACCGCCAGTGCCGGGAGCGCGAAAGACGTGGAACGGAATGTTATCAGGATTTGCAGTCCAATTCAACACGATATTGCTGCCAGACACGCTGATAACCAGTACCGGCCCGACGACAAATGTGTCGGTGAGTGTGTGACTCCAGTTGCCGATTTCATCACGGAAGCGAATGCCGAAGCGATGCAAACCGACAGGCAAACCTGTTAAAACCGACACCGAGTTTTCCGCACCTTCATCCCAAGCTCCATCCTGCGGAAATGTAACTTGAACTCCGTTCCCGACACCGGGATCAACGTTGACAAAATACTCAGCTCCGGCCAGTCGAGCCGTGCCGCTTGGACCGGCTCCTGACCAGACGAAAAACGGAAGCTTTTCGGCGTTGCTTCGTTGACCTTCTTCGCTGATGTAACGCAGGTAAAAGTCGTGGTGTCCGGGTCCGGCAAAATGCGGAACAAGCGAAGCGAAATTGACATTCGCTGCGTCCGCAATATCAACTTGCAGCGGTGCCCCGCCGTCAATCCAGTATTCGACCGCCGCCACGTCGAGCAGAGTCTGTATGCCGTCCGCTTCCTCATGCACAAAGACGTATCGTGCCTCGAAGTTACTCCACAGCCCGCGCTCATCCAAATAGCGAACCGCCAGCTTGTGCGATTGATTCACCTGCAGACCAAGCGATGCAATCAGCTCAGCATAATTGATGTCAACGCCGTCTGTAACGTCGACCAGAACCGGATTGACTCCATCGAAGGAGTATTCGACGTGTGTAATGTCAATATACTCTGCCGCACCGCCCTCCAGTTGAATCGCGAAAAAGTAGCGCGCCTCCGGATTGCTCCAGCGGCCGTCCTCATCGAGATAGCGAATCGTCAGCTTGTGATTCTGATTGGGGGTCAACCCTCCTACCGGAAGCAGTGCGTAGTAGTCAATCTCAAAGTTATTGCCGATGTCCACCAGCGTCGGTGGCAGGTTGTCGAACCGGTATTCGACATGCGTGATATCCCGGCTGTACCAGATACCGGGAATCGGCTCATGCAGAAAAAAGTAACGCGACTCAACGGACCCGAATTGTCCGTGAGAACCGAAATAGCGCACCGATAACTTGTGTGCCGTGTTGGTCTGCAAACCGGCAGAAGGCAGCAGAATCGCATGAACGACAGACGGATCATCGCTTAAGTCGAACGGAATTGGAGCGCCGTTGTCAAACCAGTACTCAGCAGAAGTGATGTCGCGACCCGCGTAGCCGTGAGGTATGGAATAGAACAGAAAGAACGAACGGCGCTCTCTGTTACCCCACAAACCATCCTCCGAGCGATAGCGCAGGAACAGGTCATGCGAATCATTGGAATCCAACAGCGCGACCGGAACCTGCAGTGATGTGATGTTGACCTGTGAACCGGGCGTAACGGGTATATCAATCCCGCTTCCTGGACCGGGGTCCGAGTTGATGAAGTACTCCGCATCCGTAATCGATTGCGCACACGCAATAAGCGACCACAGCAGGAGCAAAGCACATGTCGTGCGTAGTGTCATGGAGTATTGATCTCCGCTTAGTAGCGCGGGCCGATGCGGCCGGATGATACCACGTTCACGCTGTCGCCAACCTCCACCAGGTTGTCGATGGTGAGCGTGAGAGCGAACGGAAACGCCGGTACTCCGTGATCGACAAACGGCTTGGGGCCGCCGTAGACTCCGAGATCTGAACGAGTACTGTCGAGGTCTTCAATGGACGGATAGCCCGCGTCGCGGCAAAGGTTTCCGCCGGTGTTGGTGTTCAAACGCAGATCGCTGACTCCGTATTGATAGTAGTCCGTCGCATAGTTCACGAACGGATTGTTGTTGCCGAGATCGATGTTGTTCGAGAAGTTCAATGGCCATGACGGAGCGCCGCTGCCCGCCGCGGTGTATTCAAACACCGAACCGACCGGAAGCGAACCGTACTGTGCGGCAGGATTCCAATCCCAGAAGATATTGTTCAGTCCGATGACTTGCGGCACGCCCGTCAGATGAAATGGCTTAACGAAATTCAGAAAGACACAGTTATAAATCTCAATTGTTCCGGCGTTTGATCCGTTCAACGCATTGTTGTTGACAGACGGAACCAAACAATTGAACACAGTGTTTCGGATTACCGCATTCCCGCTGATCGCAGATTCGAAGTACAAGACGTGGTTGCTGTTTGAGTGCAGCACGCAGTCAGTAAAGAACGTTTTTCCGGCGGCCAGATAAAACGGCATCCAGCCCGGGAGAGCATAAATGTTGCATCGGCGGTAGGTCAGCGAGTCCACGCTTGTGTGGTTGTAAAAAGTGTAGTAACCGCCGCCAAGAAAGCGAATGCCTTCAATAACACTCCGTGAGGCGTTGGTTGTGCCGAACTGACATACTCCTGTCCAAGTGCAGACATCCCATCCTGCGCCGATGATGTGGATCCGCTTGCTGAAGTTATTGAAGTTCTCGTTGTATGCGCCCGGCCCGAGAACAATCGTATCACCAGTTGCGGCTGCACCAAAGGCCGCGGTGACAGTTGTGTACGGTGCCGACCCGGGGTTAGGCGAAACATAGAGAATGGCAGAATGAGCTGTCAAAGCAAAGAGCATGATGGCTGCAAAAAACAGTGTGCGCGAAAAGTAGTTCATCCGGACAGATCCTTGGCTGGTGAGATTTCGATATTTTTATAGAAAATGTCTGCACAATATACAAATGACGTGTCCGGATTGCAATTGAGGAATGGGTCAATGTAACTATTTTACAATGCGATAACGCACAATAGCAGCAAAAAACAACAAACCCTCGCTTTCACGAGGGTTTGTGTCGCCATCCGCCGGGGCATGCGTTGGTCAAATCCTAAGCTATCAAATCATTCTAACAAAACTTTCGACTTCTTTCTCCAATTATTCGTCCTTCTCTGCGCCTGCACGGCTGAATGAAAGCCATTCACGGGTAATATGGGAATGATGAATTCCTGAGTCAAGAGTCGAAGTTGCCAAATCGCATAAAAGTTAGAGAACTGACCCATCCGTAAAAGTCTTGAAAATCGACACATGAACTGAAAGTTAACAATTAGTACCGGATTTCGTGCCTCTCCTGTGAAGTAAATTATACATAAAGATATGTCTAAATAGTGAATAAACAAAGGAGTGACCTTGTCACATATAAAAATCTGGAATTCCCCCTTGCAACTCTGCCACAAAGGGCTTAGTATGCAGTCTCTAATATGATAGCGAGAGCAAGCATTTCTAACATAGTTCAATCCGCAAGGAGCAAGCAGGCATGAATCGTAGGACCGTCCGGATGACCGGGGTTATGGTGGCACTTCTGGCTTGGGCATGGGTCGCTCAGGCTTCAGAGTTGGAGCGTTCGCAGGTCGAAACCAAGTATAAGTGGGATTTGACGGCAATGTACCCGAGTAATGAGGCTTGGGAGGCCGATTACGAATGGATTGAAAGCAAGATTCCCGAACTCGAAGCCTTCAAGGGCAAGGTCAGCAAGTCCGGCAAGGACCTGAAGGCTTTTTTGGATTTGATGGTTGAGGTGGGTGGCCACAGCGAGAATCTGTACACCTATGCTAATATGTCACATCACTTGGACACGCGGGACCAGGTTTACATCGCCCTGCGCGATCGCGCGGATGTTATCAGTGCGAAGATGGGCGCCGCTTTGTCGTGGTTTTCACCGGAGCTGACCTCAATTCCGCAGGCATCACTTGACAAGTGGTACAAGGATGTGAAGGGACTTGACCTTTACAAGCAATACATAAGCAACGAACTTCGCCAGAAGGCTCACGTGTTATCGCCGGAAGAAGAGAAGCTGATGTCAATGGCCAGCGAGATAATTACGCAATCAGAGTCGGCTGCGGAAGCGCTGCGTAACACGGACATCCAGTTTCCCGAAATCAAGGGACCCGACGGCAAAATGGTGAAACTGACCGAAGGGCGCTATCGGGCCTTGATGGAAACGACGAATCCGAAGGTTCGTCGCGACGCAGCCATTGCCCTGCATGACGAATATGCAAAATACAAGAACACGTTTGCCAGCCTGATGGGAGCGAACGTTGCTGCCGAGGTTTTTCAGGCGCGCGCCCGCGGCTACAATTCGGCTTTGCATATGGCAGTGGACAACGACAACGTGGACACGACGGTCTACTTGAATTTGATATCAACGGTGAAGGCGAATCTTGAGCCGCTGCAGAAGTACGTCCGGCTGCGCCGCGAAGCGCTTGGCCTGGACGAGCTTCACTTCTACGACTTCAGCGCGCCTATCGTCGGTGATGCGCCGGAATGGGAGTACGAAGCCGGAGTCGCAACCATTAAGGAAGCACTGAAGCCGCTGGGCAAGGAGTACGGTGACGCACTGGCCTATGCCTATGACAATCGCTGGGTGGATGTATACGAGACTCCGGCCAAACGCGGCGGGGCGTATTCATGGGGCAGCTACAAGAGCCATCCATACATGCTGCTGAACTATCACGGCACATTGGACGACGTGTTCACGAATGCCCACGAAATCGGCCACACAATGCACACGTGGTACACATACAAGTATCAGCCGCAGATTTACGCGGACTACGCGATATTTGTTGCTGAAGTTGCCTCGACGTTCAACGAAGCGCTGCTGATCGATCACTTGCTGAAGACGGAAACAGATCCGGAGAAGCGGCTCATCTATGTGAATCAGTTCATTGACAATATTCATGGAACGATTATTCGCCAAACGGTGTTTGCGGAGTTTGAGCTTGAAATGCACCGCAAGTACGAGCGCGGCGAGCCTCTGACCGCCGAGTCTTTGAACGAACTTTACCGCGGCATTCTGGCGAGCTATTATGCACCGGAAGTCGCCATGGATCCGCAGTATGACTTCACGTGGCTGCGCATTCCGCACTTCTATTCCAACTTCTACGTGTATAAGTACGCGACCTCCATGGCCGCGGCGCTGGCTTTGTCCGACCGTGTGACGAAAGGCGGCGAGCAGGAGCTTCAGGATTACCTCGGATTTCTGGCCGGAGGTTCCTCGAAATATCCGCTCGATTTGCTGAAGGGTGCGGGAATTGACATGTCCTCTCCTGCTCCCATTGAAGCGGCGATGAAGAAGTTTGCGGAGTATGTTGACCAGCTTGAAGTGCTGCTTGCTGAAAACGGCAGTTTGAAGGGAAAGAGCGGCGCGAAGGCAAATGAACCAGAGAACCGGAAGGAAAAGAGCAAGAAACGCTCGAATCTCTAAACCGGGTTCAACGGAATCAGAAGCCCCCGACACATAGCCGGGGGCTTTTCTTTGCGACGTTTCTGACTATGTTACTCTGTCCCCAGTGGCTCGAGCATACCGACGACTTCAAGAAAGTCGGTGTCATGCCAGAGGGATGTCCAGCACTCTTCAGTTCGCACGCCGATCGCGTAGCTTGAATCAAGAGCGACAACCGTGCGAAGTTGACGAAGCGCCTTCTCTTTTCGTCCGGCTTTGGCGTACATACAGCCAAGGTGCCAGATCGCCTGTTTGTTGCGCGGGTTGAACTTTTCGGCGTTTTGATAGGCGATTTCCGCCTCGGCGTCGCGCTGCAAGTTGTCGAGCATCAGCGCGCGTCCATGCCATGCCTGCGAATGCTCAGGATTATACTTCAAAGCCGAATCAAACAGCACAAGACCCGAATCATAATCTTCGTATGAATACTGGTCCCACCCGAGTTCTTCAAAATCGTCGGCAAGGAAAAGCGAGTCATCTTTGGACGTGACGGGCACGCGCTGGAGCCCGGGCTGCGAATGATCGGGTTTGTTGCACGAAAGACATAACAGCGCAAGCACAAGGAGGAGATACATCGCTTACCCCAATAGTTTTTTTACAACTCGCGGTCCAAGATAGACAAACGGAGTGTAGACTTGAATGAGATTTGCTCCGGCCGACAGTGCGAAATGCACACGTTCCGGCGAATCTAAGCCGCCTGCGGCGATGATGGTTGCATTTTTGTCCAAGTGTTGGCGGACAATACTCACGCACTCAACCGTTCGTGGGAAAATTGGTGAGCCCGAGAGTCCGCCGCGGTCGAGAGTTGCGGCTCGCGGAACCATCTCACGACGAATGGACGTGTTGGCACACACCATGCCAGCGAGACCCAATTCGGTGACCACGGATGCTGCGGTGATCAAATCATCATCCGTCAAGTCCGGTGCGACTTTAAGCAGCAGCGGTTTGCTGCCCTTTGTCATTTGCATCAGCGGGAACAGCAACTGGCGCAGAGAGTCCGGCTTCTGCAATGTGCGTAACCCGGGTGTATTCGGCGAAGACACATTGACGACAAAATAATCGCCGAAGTTGAGCAGTTCGCGTAGAACGGCTTGATAGTCATCGGACGCCTGTTCCAGCAGAGTAGTGGCATTTTTGCCAATATTGATACCGTAGGGCCGGGTGATAAGTTCGCGCTCAAGTAGCGAGATCAACCTGCGCTTGACCGCATGCATACCTTCACCGGGAAAACCCATCGCGTTGACCATTCGTGGTTTGGGGTTGCCGGGCTGCGGACGCGGAGTGACGGTGCCAATCTCAACGAAAGCAAAATTGAGCGCGAACAGAGCCGGGAGCGCGCGCGCGTCTTTGTCAAATCCGGCCGCAAGTCCGATGGGATGATCAAAGGTAAGTCCCATCGTTCGGACGGAAGCGGCTGAATTCTTTCCGGCCATCCGCGCCAGCAGTTTGCGTCCCCGCGATGATTCACCGGCAATCTCAAGTGCGGTAAGCACTCTGTCATGAACTTTCTCCGGGTCACCGGAAAACAAAAGGGGCCGCAGCAATTCGTACATGCTAAAACCTCACTCCGGTTGAAAAGACGAATTCTTTTTCGTCATCGCGGTTGGCTGCGGCACTGACTTCGAGCACCTGCACATAGGGAACGCGAATGTGAAGAGCGGCTCCATACGCGTAAAGGTCGTTACGGGTGCCGTCAAGTTGGGTTTGTGCACGCTCGAAGAATACCGCGCCGCCAAGCCAGAAGGGGATATCGTCACCGTAACGCCCGGCCAGCGGAACATCGTACGTTAATTCACGAGTGATTGGAAACCGCAGTTCAATTTCACCGGCAAGATAGGTTGCGGCTTCCGTTTGTTCGCTGGAATAACCCCGGAACTTGTCCGCAAAACCGAAATAGTAGCGCGCCCACGGCGGTGTGTTTGAACTTGCCGTGCCGCTGTAGCCGCGCATTGCGAGTGTAACTGCACGGTAGGATTCGGAGAACGGCAGGTACCGTGCAATCACGGCGCGCGACCGGAAGAAAAGTTCGCTGCCAAATGCCGCGTCAAGGTCACCGCGAGCAAACAATCCGTCCGTGGGAAACCATTCGAGATTACGGCGATCGAGAATGACATACGGAGCAATCCAGCCGACGTCGTACGACTTGCCCATGGCCGGAAAGTCCTCGGACTCTTCGACATGATCATATTTGAGAAGCATCCCCACGCGCGAAGGTGCTCCCCTTCGTGTGGCGATATCAATGAAGGCGCGGTCATTACGCATTCTGCGCGAGAATCCCAGCACGGAGGCATGTCGGTCGGAGATACGCATTGAACGCACGCCGAAATTCAACGCGACCGGATAGCGGGCGGAAAGCCACCGTGTGCGATACTCGACACTGATACCTGAACGTGCTCCGAACTCCCCGAGCACACCGGCCATGGCGCCGCTTCCGCGATGATTGATGTCGGCCACGCCGGCCGTGAAAACCACGATGTCCATGAGCTTTGACGGCTCCTTCAGTGCGTCATTGAAGGACCCTTCGACAGCATCGGTCCCGAGCACAGGGATATAGCGGAATTGCTCAGAGACCTGCACCGTGACGACTCCTTCATCATCGAAGTCCACGCGCGCATTGTTAAAAATTCCGAGCGAAAGCAATCGCAGCCGGGCCTTTTCAAGGTCATCGGCGGACACGCTGTCCTCGACATCGAAGCGCAACTCTCTTTCAATCACCCACTGTTGTGTAATCTGATTGCCGATGAACACAATCTCAGACACCTGCACCCGCTGAGCGGAGAGCAGAGTGAGAGGGAGACACAATAGGAGAATAATGAACTTGTGCATCAGCGCCACTCGAACTGAAGATAGACGGTGAACGAACTGCTCGTGGTCGCTTGTGAGCGCGATTCCTGCTCGGCTGTAAGCTTCATCCAGTCGAGCAGTCGATAATCAATGGACACTTTCTGTCCTGCGCGGGGGTCTTCAATGGGTTGAAAAACCCGGATGAACAGCCGGTCTGTGACATAGGTGCCGAGCTCAAGCTGTCCCGAGGACAAATCACTCAGGCCGCCGGGTCCGGGACGGAATTCGAAGACATCGAGCCCGCTTGCCTTGGAGACGATATCGGAAACCTGGCCGCTCGCGGCATCGACAACGGATTGCTCGGCATCAAATCCGCTGCCGTCCCCGACATTGGCAAAAGGAAGCAATCTCTGAATTGCCTCATCCTCAGACATGACTGTCCCGTCGTCGAATTTGCCGCTGAACTCCGCAAGTGACTTATCGGGCGTGCCGGTCAGCTTAACGGTTACTTCATACCCGCGTTCACGCTCGACACCGGTATAAACCGCAGAAACATTCAGTTCCGGCGAGTCCACCGGTCCGTCAAAGCGGAAGGAGGAATTATCGGTGATACGCAGCTCCTGACCGTAAAAGTTAACGGTACCGTTGCGCACGGCGATTTCACCATTCGCGGTGGCGTCCTGAAAGTGATCCTTTTCGAGTCGCAGTTCGCCGAAAAGCTCGGTATTCAGTCCAGCGCCGCGGATCCAGAAATTGCCGGGAATTTCAACGTTCAGGTCAAGCGACATGGATTGGTAGAGCGCATCGGTATTGAATCCTTCCTCAAGAGAGTCTCCGCGCAGAACGGCCAGAACGCTGTCCATATTCACGGGCTCAATGGTTTTGGTAGCCGACTGCGTAAGCCGGTAAAGGCCTTCCTGAACGGTCAGTCGTCCAGCGGCATGCAGCGAGTCAAACGGACCGTTGAGCGCCAGATCACCGTCGAGTCTTGCCTTTTGAATGCGGGAAGAGACGGCTTCGAACCTGTCGAACTTGAGTTCCATGTCAAGCTCTTCAGGCCACGGTACGCCAAGGCGGGCAAAGCCGGAACCTGTCATCGTGCCGCGGCTCGTCGCGCGAAGGGAATTGATGAGCAGCGAATCGCGGCGCAAATCCGCATCAAGCACAATCCACTTGTACGCGATACCGAAACGGGTGTCACGATAGAACCCGTCATCCAGATGAACTTCGCCGTCCCAATCCGGCTCAAGAGCGCTTCCCTTGAGTATAAGATTTGCGGACAGAAAGCCATCAAGCAGTGTCCCTGCTGACATCCATGGAGCGAATCTCTGCAAGGGGAGTGAATCAATTTGCAATGTGCCTGCGAGCTCTTCACCTTCGGGAATGCGCAATCCGTTCTCCATGGAAAACGAGGCTGGAAGAGACGCTGCAGCAATCGCGGCTGTATCCCCATACCATTGATAGAGCAGCCGCGCATCGAGAGTACCGTCAGCACCGAGGTCCGCGTTCAAGCGAATTTCATCGGCAAGATGTGCGCTCTTGTAGGTAACACTGTCGATGACAAGCTCCACACGACCGATGACGGCAGTGTCGCGTCCGGAAACTTGCAGTCGGACGTTTAGCCGTCCGTCAGGAATCTCTGTGCGCAGTATTGGAGAGAGCGCGCCTGTTCGAAAGCCCGAAAATTCAATCACAAGATCCTGTTCTCCCGGAATCTCGAGATAACCGGTCGCACGCAGCACACCATAGTCAGAACGCAGAATGAGAGCTTCGATTTCATAATGCAGACTGTCAAAGGATACAGCCACCGGAAAATCGTTTGTCCACACCGTATTGAAGAGATTCAATTCGAGTTCGTCAAGGTCAACGGAATACGGTTCAGTGGTAAAGTTCGCGCTGCCATTTGCAGATACTTGCAGAGTATCCGCACGGGCGGCAAACGAACAGGCAAATTCCGGAGAAAGCCAGTTTCCTTTGAGCTTAAATTCAAACGGAGTTATTGTTTCTCCGGCAGCCAGCACGGAATCGCAAGTAATCCCGGCTGCGATTGTCTCGCCGTTCAAATCGAAAATAGTGCAGTCAACCAGCAAATTATGCGTGGTTGTGTTGCCAAGCACGAGTTTTTCGCTGGATAGTTGACCGCGAACGACAATATTTGACAACGAGTCATCAGCAATGGAGAGTTCTCCGCTTCCCGAGACAGAGAGACCGCCTGCGAGCGAATCAACTTGTGGCAGGTAGGGTCGAAGCAAATCTCGAAACTCCTCTACTGCAGGGATTTCAGCCGAAACTTCCGTTGTGATGCTCTTGGTATAATCACCGCGCGCCGCGAGCAAAGCATGAGCAGAGCCGAGACGCAGACGCGTAGAGTCGAGTGTAAACTCAGTGCCGTGCACCGCGGCATGCAACGCAAGACTGTCAAGTTTGTATCGTCCAAGAGAGAGCGGGCCGAGTGCGAGTACGGCGTCAAGTTCAAGCTCATCGGGCACAACTCGTGTAAGTGAAAACTCTGCGGTTCCGGAAAGCGGAGACAGAGAATCAGGAACGGCCGCAACAAGCTCATGCACCTTCGCATTTGACAAAACCGCGCGGCCATAAAGCGATAGCGAATCAGGACTCAGCCCCTCGCAGAACAGCCGCACATCAAATTGTCCGGCGTTCGTGCGAATCTCTCCGGCAAGTGCGGCACTGTTGGCGAAGAGTTCGGTTTCGAGTTCTGCGTCAATCCCGATACTGTCATAGAAGGAACTGTCCAACTCGACGCGGCCGGTCCAATCGTACAGCCATGATTGCGACTCGCTCTTGACCACAGCGACTCGACCGTTGAATTGATGTGCGACCGAATCGCCAATCCATGCTGAGAGATCAATGTTTGTGAAGGTTGCGCCGAGAGAAACACGCGGCCTTCCGGCAAAGTCATCAATTTCGATGTCACCGCCGAGCGAACCGACTTTAGAGAGCTCGATCTTGAAGAGGGACACAAGATCTCGCGTGAAAACATCCGCCTTTGCTGACAGTTCAATGCGGCCAAGATCAGGCAGGTCGGGAGCCCAATTGTCCCGCACGTACGCAGAAGAGCCGTCAAAATGCACTTCGCCGGCGAACAGCGAGTCCGAATTCACGCGGACAACTCCTTCGCTCGACAAGCGGAAATCTGTTTCCTTTACAATTTCGAGTGCATACGTTATGACAGAATCCGTCAACAGAACGTCCGCCTCAACCGCATGTTCAATGAATGACTTCGTAAAGGACGTGTCAACTTGAACGTACAAGGAATCGAGATCCATGTGAAGTCTGTCAAGCCGTACCCAGAGCGGCGACTTCATGCTGTCCGCAGGCTGTGATGGAATTGTCGCAAACGCACCGGCGAAGTTGTTTCCCGAAGAGTCCATGGCAAAAACCGCATTCAAACCTTCGATATCGGCTTTCAACACATGCACTCGTCCGCGCAAAATATCCCAAGGAGCTAACCACGCATCGATGCGGCGAGCAGTCGCAATTGTATCTCCGTCCGCATCACGAAGCACGAAACCGTCAACGTTAACGGCGCCGTGCAGCTTCAGCGAAACGTGTTTCACGTCTATGCTGCCGGCGATCTTGCGGTTCAGAATCTTCAAGGCTCTTTTCGCCACGGCTTGCTGTACCGGTTCCTGCTGAATTAAAAAAAACGCACCTGCAAGCAGCGCACCGACCAGCGTTAGCGGCCATAGTAGAAGTCTTGCCAGCACTTTCCACATTAGAATGCCGACCCCAGGAGAATATGAATAGCCCACGGCCGCTCGCCAAACTCATTTTGGCGCAATTGATAGCCGAAGTCGGCACGTATCGGCCCGATGAGTGTGAGAAAGCGCAGTCCAAGTCCTGCAGCGGTATACAAGTCGTCCAACCGCGCGTTCTTGGCTTCCGGCCACACGTTGCCGGCGTCCGCGAACAGAATCATCGCCATTGGACCCCAGACTTCACGCTGCACTTCGAGAGTCCCGAACAGCGAATGATTGCCGCCGAGCACAAGCTTGTCGTCTTCAGCGGCACGCGGCCCGATGAGGTTTCTTCCCCAGCCGCGAATGTTTGAAACACCGCCGAGCCTGAAGCGCTCCTGAACGGGAGTTTGCGTGGATTCGTGAAGAGTTCCCATAAATCCCACTTCGCTGCGCATGGCAAACACCGTAAATCGATTGGCCGGGATGAGGAGTCTTCCTCCGACTGTTGCCCGCCACCAGCGGTCATCAAGCTTCCACAACAGCCCTGACTCCGCGAGCGATAGACTTACAACCTGTCCGCGCCGGGGAACGAGCGGATTGTCGCGCGTGTCCCATCCGAAGGCGAAACTCTCGATGGAGATGGTGCTGACACGTCCTTCGCTGTCCACTGAATCAATCCGCACATCCTGCCGTCCGAATTCGTTGGAGAGAGAAACGGCGACCTTTGGCAAAGGTGATGATGAGACGCTTGTATTCGCAGAAGTAGTGGTGACAATGGTTCCGACGTTGTACTCGTACTCCCATGACGGCGCGATGGTGATATCGGTGGCGTCAAGCGGCGTGTGCGGCCAAAAAAGTGTGAAGCCGACCTTGCGGTCGATCTCTTTTGTGTCGTTGAACAGCCCGGCTGTGTCCAGCCGCTGCGGATCACTGATGAGATTGGAGACGCCGGTTTCCAGAGTGAATCGGCGAGCTCTGCCGAAAAAATTCAAATCACTCAGTTCGCCGGAAATATGCACGCCTTCTTCGGTGTCATATCCCGCACCGGTTCGAACGATATAGCGATTCCCCTCTTCCGTGCGGATGAGGACGTCGAGGGTATCTGATTCCTGTTTCAAGTCCACGTCGGCGCGCACCATCCGAAACGTTTCAAGCCGCAACAGCCGCTTCCGCGTTTCATCGAGCAGCAGCGGAGTGTAGGGCGCATACTCCTTATATGCGATTTCCCGTCGCGCCGTTTCCTCAGAAACTTGCTTCAGTCCGGTGATTCGAGTTTGACCGAAGCGGCAGAACGGCCCGCTGTCGAGCAGAAACACGACATCGACCGAGTCATTCATGACATTCAGGGTGTCAAAACTCACTTCGGCACGCGCATGGCCAATCAATCGCAATTTGTAGCGCAGCGTGTCGGCGGCAAGTTGAAGATCTGTTTGGGATAACCGCTTGCCAATGCGGATGGGCAACCGCTCCGACCATCTGGCGGAGTCCACACCGGCATTTGAGCCCTCGGTTTGGCGGAGGCTCCACTGTCTGAGAATCAGCGGATTCCCCTCATCGATTTGCACGACCAGCCTTAAATCTTCCTTGTCTTCGCGCGGAATGACCTTTCCAGTCACGATGGCATTGGGAAATCCTTCCCGTGCATAGAAATTCCGCACTCGAATCAGATCGGCGGCGAAGTCTTCCGCATAGAACGTTGTGCGAGACCCCAGAGGCAAGTAGCGGCGGAGCCACGTCGGCTTTTCCGTCGCCATAACTTCCAGCACGTCCGCACGGGCGAAAGCGTCAACACCGGGGAATTCGACCACTCGAATTGGCCAGCCGGTATATCTTTGCCAGGACTCATATTCTTGAAGAGTGAACTGAGCATGTGCTGAAAACACATGCAGCAGTGCGGCAAGAGCGGCTGTCCGTGCGATATGTCGGGTCAGATTACGCATGTAATCTTGAAATTAGGCAAAAAACAAGCGGAAAAGCAAGGCGGAGACAAGTAAAACGGCCCGCCAATCAGGCGAGCCGTTCAGGAAATAAGGAAAATCGGAGGACTATGCAGCCGGCAGATATCGTCTAATCCACCGTCTTTGACTCCACGACCGGAGCAATTGCGCGACTCGGCGAACCGGTTCTTCGCGGGCGCCTTCGCGGTTTCCTTCCAGCATAGCGGTCAGACGATCGATTCCGGTGAGGCTTGTGCGCAGTGTTTCAATATCAGGCAAGCCCTGATTGGCCTGAGATGCCGCGATTTGGACGCGCACCCGCTGTTCGATGGAGTGAAACAACCTGTCCGCCCATTCGAGAAAATCCTGTTCGATTTGCTGCTGCACTGTCTTGTTCGCGCGCACGATTTGACCGCGGCGCAGTCCCGCAATCTCTTCACTTTTTCCGATCAAGGCTCCGACGATTCCCGCGCGCGCGCCTCCCCCTTCACTGAAAACCCGCCGCGACAGCAGCTCTTCTTCGAGGGATTGCGCGATTGAGGAGGGATTCCACTTCATGTCAAAATCCTTCAGCGAGATGCTGCGCAATTCCACGCGAATTGCCAGCGCGCCGAGTCCCTGCACAAACTCGCCAAGTCGTTCATTCATGAGCTCCGACAATTGCTTCCACAGCGAAGGAAGTGCCAAAGCTTGCAGATATGTGCCCGGCTGCGGGCCGGGCTGCCTCGGATCAATCAAGGCGGACATGGCGGTGCCGGAGTTCTTCTTGTTGAAGAAGTCGTCAAGCAGGTTTCGGATACCGTTGCTCCAGTTGCGGCGGTACTCCCCCAGAGTCTGTCGCGTCAACTGCAGCTTCATGTTCTGACGGTCAATTTCAATCGTATTCTGTTGCCGCAGGGCGTCAAGCTGGTCCACTAACTTTGGAATCAGATAGCTCCATGTTGCGGCGATCATCGCCTCCCGTTCTGCGAAGGACTGCTCGCGCATGGCGCACAATTCGCTGAAGAGAACCGGTCTCACGTCGTCGCGCACAATCTCCGTAGCCGAGTATTGTCGGGCAATCATTCCGGGACGTGAGAACCAGGATTGAAATGCTGCGGGGAGTTCATCACGAATCGCAATCATCACCTGCGCGCCGATGAAGGTTTCCAAGACGGCCGGCCATGCGGCATGATTGACAAGCGAGTCGATATCCGGGAGCCACGCGAATCGCCACTCCGAATCTGATTCGACTTTCCGCCGTACGACGGTGACGCGGTCGGGAGGCAATGCGGTGGATAACAGGGCGTTGAGAGCTGTCTCTGATAACTCGCGTTCGGTGGCGCCGAACTCGACGACGGTCCGGGTGGAGCGTGCGGATTCAATCCACCAGATGAGCGGTGTTTCCGGAATGTCCTGCAAATCGGCTGTAAGTCCGACGCAGCGCGCTAAGTTCTTCGCCAACTCCGCGTCGCCGCCGAGCAGGGTTACAGCAAGACCATTGTCGCACACTTTGCTGAAAACTTCGAGAGTCGGCAATCGCAATCCGGTTTCACGACAGAGGGTGAGCATTTCGAGCATCTGCGGTGACGCGATTCGGCTGCTGTCATGCTCGGACAAGCCGAGAATACCGGACATGAACGCGACGGCATCGGAGGCGGATTTCTGAAATCGTTCAGGCATTGGGTCGCTCCGCTTAGAAGCCGATTAAGGCCAGTAGATTGGTTTGCAGAGCGATTTGCAGCAGCGCGGCACCTGCCACAAGCCAGACAAGCTGTTTGAAATGCTTTTGCGCAGCGGTTTCCTGTGCGTCAAGTCTCGCCGCCATCTCGGCACGCATGGCGGTCTGCCGTTCGGCCTGAGTATTTTCGATGAACTCAAATTTGGACTGAATGAGCTGTATGACCTCTCGCCTGAAGGCAGGCAAGTCATTGCGCTGCAGATTCTCGAGCTCCGAGTAGGTCGACATGTGCATCTGTGTCAGTTCGGCAAGCTTGGACTGCTCCGCTCCTTCAACGCGGCGCAGTTCGCCTTTCAAATCGGCCAGTGTCTTTCCGAATTCTTCGTGGAAATCCTTGTCAAACTTCGCCGCGTGGGCGAAATTCTTATCATGATCCGACTGCGAACGGCGCACTGCTTCAAGAACCTGCGAGTGCTTTTCCATCATTTTATTCAGCAGCGGGAAGAACTTCTTCTGTGTCTCCGTCTCACTCTTGATGTCCTGCGCGATAGTCAGGAGATTCGTCGTGTCACCGGAGATGCCCTGCAAAGCGAGCTGGTTACTCTGGTGCATTGTCTCGACGAATTTCGAGTAGCGTTCGAGCGCCTGCGGAACTGTGCGAATCTGTTCAAGGAATTGGTCGTACGCGCCGTCAATGACCTCTTTCAGTCGGGCGGCATTATCGTCATAATTGGCGCGAATCGCCTCCTTCAGGACCTCCAGTTGCTCCTGCTGTTTGGAACGCAGCGCACTGACTTCGGTTGCGACGACTTTGACGTGACCTTCGATGGCGCGCGTGAATCGTTCATTCTCCTCACGTTTTGATTCGAAGCCCGAGAGTTTCTCGTCAATCAGATTCGCCGCACGGGATACCTCGCTGGCGAGATCATGAGCCGACGCTTCCTGCTGCTTGCTCTGTTCACGGATCACAGTCTCGTACCGCTGCAAATCCGCGTTCAAAGCTTCGCTCATCTGGTGCAATCGGTTCTCAACCTCATGTTTCAGAGATTCGAGATGTCCCTGAAAATCGCTTCCCAATCTTCCTGCGATCTCTTCGCTGCGCTGCACAAGTTGATCAAACCGCCCGTCGTAACGTCCCCGGAGATCCGCGACTCCGGCGTCAATGCGTTCACGCACCAGACGCGACTCGTTGTTCTGTTGATCAAGCAGCCGTCCGATTTGCTCTTCCGTGTGATTGAGAAGCGATGTCAGCTTGTTGAACCACGCGTCGGCATTGTCGGCAAGCTGATGCAGCTGCTGGCTCTGTGAATTTATCTGTTCGAGCGACGTATTGAAGTGCTGCACGACCTGATTTGTGGTCTGCGCGCTCTGCGTGACGAGCTGATCGAACTGTTGTCTGTTTTCACCGACCTGCTTGGTGATGTATGCAAGCGTCGTCGAGCGTTCTTTACTCAATCGCTCGAGCCGGACGAGCAGCTCTTTGACCGACTGCTGTTCGTTTTGAACACGCTCAGTTTGTTTTTCAGTGATGTCCGCAAGATCGAGAGCGAAGTCCGCCAGACTTTTCTGGATTTCATTCAGCTCATTGACACTGGCTTTGCGCAATTCGTCGAACTCGCGCAGCACACGGTTCTCGATACCGCCCAACGCTGAGACAAACGCGGACGAATCAATGACCGGAGCAGGCGCCGGCTGCGCGTTCTCTTCCTGTTGCCGCGCATTATGCTCCTGCTGCTGCTGAATGACCTCTCGCTCAACTCTGACCATCGCATCCATTTGATCACGCAGCCGCTGCAGCGCGCTGTCAAGCTCAGACTGCACTTTGGGTGCAACGGCACGGAGAGCGTCGTCAATGGTCTTGTCAATGCGTGCCAGCCGTTCATTGTGATCGCGTGTGTTGTTGGAAAGCAGTTCCCTCAACTGCTGTGAGTGCCGCGCCAGTTCTTCGGATACCGTGGACTCAGTGCGGCTCATCAACTCCGATAGTTCGGCAGGGTTGGGGAATGCCGTCGCCGGCATTTGAACGGTCTCGGATGTTGCGGCGACTGACGTCGCCTGCTGCTCGATAGCGCGGGCGGAGAGCTGACTGAGCTGATGGATTTCCTGTTCGGCCTTGCGACACAAGTTGTCGAGCTTGGAGGAGAAACTGCGCAACTGTTCGTCAATCTCCCCGGAAATGCGCGTTAAGGCGTCGCGGCTGGTGGAAGTCTGCTCTCCCAGCAGTCCCGCTTCAGCCCGCAGTGCTTGATCAAGTTCGCGATGTGTTGCGGCGAGTTGTCCGAGCACCTCTTCGGCTCGGGCGCGCATTTGTTCACCACCGGACTTGAGTTGCTCCTCGATATCCTTGACCCCTTCAAGCATTCGGGTGCCCGCCGGGGCAAACACTTCCCGCAGTCTTTCGACGCCCTTCGCAATCTGTTGCAAGGTTTCGCCGGACTGCTGTATATTATCGAGACCCTCCGCGAGCTTGCCCAGTTCACCTCGAAACGCAGGTATAAACTGTTGTTCTGTAAGCTCTTGCGTGAAAGACTCTAAGAATTGGCGCAACGGTTCCACGAGTTCAGCGCCAGGCGTGGGCTTGGCAGGGGTCATGCGATGGCTCCTTTTTTCATGCTTTTCCACTTAACTCGCAGAGTATGTGCAAGCTTGGGACCACCCGGTGAAGCTACTATGCAACATTTCGCAGGGTAGGTCTCTCCTACATAACAAGGCCGCCGGGGTGGCCGGAAATGCGTCCAGCAAAGCTGGCCGCACACTTGAACTTGATGAGTAATTGGTTAAAACATGTCAAGAAAATCTAAGAAAATTCTCTGGATCGTCATCGCAGTCTTGGTGGTTGTCGGTGGCGTCGCTGCCTATCAGCAGAACAAGAACAAGGAAAAGCCCGCGACACAGGTAACGGTCGAGACGTCCGCGTACCGGCAGCTTGTTGCCACTGTATCGGCAGAAGGTAAGATAGAGCCGGTTACTCAGGTCAAGGTCTCCGCCGAAATTCCCGGCCGCATCATCAAGCTTGCCGTCAAGGAAGGCGATGTTGTTCAGCAAGGAGACTTTCTCGTTGAACTCGACCCTGAAACCTATATCTCAGCGCTTGATGCCGCCAAGTCAGCGCTGAAATCCGCGCAGGCGAGCAAGCTGAAGGCCGACGCTGACTATAAGCGAGTGTCCGAGCTTGTGTCTCGCGGGATGTCTTCGCAGGCGGACCTTGACGCCATGCTTGCGGCCGCTCAGCTTGCCGAAGCGGACCTTGAGCGTGCTCAGGCGAACGAGCGTCAATCACGGGAGAATCTGAGCAAAACGCGACTGAATGCTCCGATGTCGGGAACGATTTCTGTTCTTAATAAGGAAGTTGGCGAGCTGACGCTTGGCTCCCAGTTTCAGGAAGACGTGATTCTGATAGTTGCCGACTTGAGCGTCATGGAAGTAAAAGCTAATGTGGACGAGAATGACATCGTCAACGTGTCTATGAATGACACCGCCCGCATCGAGATTGACGCATTTCCGGATACGACCTTTCGCGGGCTGGTGCGCGAAATTGCCCAATCGGCCAGCAATATCACCGGCTCCGGTGATTTCGGTGCGGAGGTTTCGGCCACGAATTTTGAGGTCAGCGTCGTGCTGATTGATCAAGTTCCCGGTATTCGCCCCGGCATGTCCTCAACTGTGGACATCGAAACGGACTATCGGAATAACGCTCTGGCAGTGCCGATTCAATCCGTTGCCGTGCGCAAAAAGGGGGAAGGCGAGGCGGTAACGCTCACGCGCGAAAAAGAGGAGCTCTCTTCCCGTCAGATGGCGGAGCAGGTTCGTGCGGGAACGATAGATACAACGAAGATTGCCGCATCGGATGAACTTGAGACAGGAGTCTTCCGCTTTGTTAACGGAGTTGCCACGTGGACGCCCGTCAAGACCGGAGTTGCCGCGGACAGGTTTATCGAAGTGTTGTCCGGTATATCCGACGGCGACTCGATAATCACGGGTCCGTATCGCAGTCTTGCCCGCGACATGAAGGACCAGGACAAAGTCGCGCTCGAAGAGAAGAAGGACAAAAAAGACGAGAAAGAGCAGGGCTAATCGCCCGCGTCCCGCAACCAATCAAGCATTTTACGGTCTAGTTATATGGCTGAACGCCGCTCGATAATTGACATTCAGGACCTGCGCAAGGTGTACGACCTGGGCACTATAAAAGTCGAAGCACTGCGCGGAGTCAACGTGAACATCCGAGAGAACGACTACGTGGCCATCATGGGTCCGTCCGGTTCCGGCAAATCTACGTTGATGAACCTGATCGGCTGCCTTGATACACCGACGTCCGGCGAGTACATCCTTGCCGGCGAGCGCGTGGCACACCTTTCCGACCGGCAGCTTGCCGAGATTCGCAATCGCCGCATTGGATTTGTTTTCCAGACCTTCAACCTCCTCCCTCGCGCGTCGGCGCTGCAAAACGTGGAACTCCCTCTCGTCTATGCAGGTGAATCCCCCTCGGAACGGCGCCGGCGCGCGAAGGAGGCGCTGGAGGCCGTAGGTCTGGGCGACAGAATGAAGCACAAACCGAATGAAATGTCGGGCGGCCAGCGGCAGCGAGTGGCCATTGCACGCGCGCTTGTCACCAATCCCTCCATAATTCTTGCCGACGAACCCACCGGAAACCTCGACTCGAAAACTGGTGATGAAATCATGCAGCTGTTCGAGAAGATTTACGAGAACGGCAACACGATCATTCTCGTCACGCACGAAGAGGATATCGCCCGTCATGCGCGCCGGATTGTGAGACTGCGCGACGGTCTCATCGAGTCCGACCAAATCGTCAGCCGCGCGGCCTGACCGGAGCACGGTCTCATGCGATTTTTAACCGACGTCATCAACGGTCTGAGGATAGCCTTTGGAGCTCTCCGCGCGAATAAATTGCGCGCGGGTCTTACGACACTCGGAATTGTCATTGGCGTTATGACGGTTATCATGATGGTCGTGATCGTGATGGGTCTGAATAAGGCCCTCAAGAGTCAGTTGGACTTCCTTGGCGCCGAAACAGTGTTCATTTCC
The DNA here is from genome assembly GCA_013360195.1 of bacterium. NCBI lineage: Bacteria > bacterium. The sequence continues at coordinate 79,242 of JABWCQ010000011.1, read as the reverse complement.
CGTTGGGATTGGCAGAGCAACGATTGGCGCGACATGCTGAAGCGGCGGGACATGGAGCTGGAATACATCGACGAGTTGCGCAAGGAGTCGCGTGAAATCGAAGCAATTTCACCGTTCTTCGACCAGCACATGACCGTCTCCTATCGCGGCGCACAGCTTTCGCGCGTTAACGTTCAGGGCGTCTCCGAAGAATTTTTCCTGACGAACCCCAAGGAACTTGCCGAGGGCAGGATTTTCACCGCTCAGGAAGTCAGGCGCAACGCCAACGTTACCGTGATCGGCCCGGACATCGCCCGTCAGCTTTTCCCCGACCAGTCTCCAATTGGCAAGGAACTGAAGATCGGCGCATGGAACTTTGAAGTAATCGGGGTCACGACGAAATACGGCAAGGTGTTTGGTCAGAGCTGGGACAACTTCTGCGTGATTCCATACGGCGTGTTTCAGAAGCGATTCGCCGGGCGCAATTTTGACGGCTTGACAATTGTGGCAAAAGGACACGGTGAGGATCGTATTGAAGAACTTCAGTGGGAAATTACGGGAATCATGCGCAGGCTCCGTCATCTTGAGCCCTGGGAAGCTAACGATTTCGGATTGAACACACAGTCCGCCATACTCGAACAGTTTAACGCCATGACGGCCGGTGTGTATGCAGGCGGAATCATTATTGGTTTTATCTCGCTGATTGTCGGCGGCATCGGTATTATGAATATCATGCTGGTGTCCGTCACGGAACGAACGGCCGAAATCGGGCTGCGCAAGGCACTCGGTGCGAAACGCTGGAACATCGCGTGGCAGTTTCTTATCGAGTCAGCCGTGATATGCGCAATTGGGGGTATTGCCGGAGTTGCGCTTGCTGCCGTCGTCTCGCAGGCAATCAACAGCTTCTTGCCGACCTACATGCCATTGTGGATTGTGCTTGTGGGTGTCGTCTTTTCCGCCGTGGTCGGAATATTCTTCGGGCTCTACCCGAGCCTCAAAGCCGCGCAGCTTTCTCCGATAGAGGCTTTGCGCGCGGAGTAGCACATGGGCAAGAAACTATTCAGACAACTTTCGTCATATTGGGAATCGTTCCGCATGGCTCTTGAAGCTATGCGGGCGCACAAGATGCGCGCATTTCTTACGCTCGTAGGCGTTGTCATCGGTGTTGCGACAATTATCTCGATGATGACCGTCCTTGGCGGGATCAAGTATAAGATTGATGACGCGATGTTGAACTCCCTGGGAGCCAACGTTTTTCAAGTGCAGCGCTACGACAGTGAAGGCGGCATTCAGTTTGGACCGCGCCGGCGTAAATGGCGGCCAAAGATTGAGGCTTCATATGCCAATGAGATTAGACAGCGCTGTCCCTCTGTGCGCGCTGTGGGCGTCGAAGCTTGGACCTTCGGCTTGCGTATTACTCGCGGTGGCCTGGAAACAAACGCAGACCAGCAGGTTGCCGGTGGTTCAGTCGAGTATGGCACAAACAACTCCCGCTACACCGTGATGGGACGGCCGATAACCCAGCAGGATATCAACTCCGCGCGTCGGGTCATCGTGCTTGGTTTCGACGCTTATAAAACTTTGTTTGCCGGATCCGATCCGATAGGTCAGTTCGTTCGCGTGGACGGACAAAAGTTTGAAGTCGTCGGGGTGTTCGAGGAGCGCGGCGAAATGTTCGGCGAGTCTCAGGACAGAGAAAACTGGATTCCGTTTTCGACCTTTGAGCGCATATACGGCGAAAAGTCGGTTAACCTGACGGTACAGGCATGGGACCCGAAAGCCTTTCGCAAGGCGCAGTCGGAAGTTGTCGAGGCCATGCGCGTCATTCGCGGATTGCGTCCCGGCGAAGAGAACAACTTCGGCATGTGGACACCGGATTTGATGCAGAAACAGTTCACCGAGCAGACGTCATGGATTGGTGTGGCGGCATTCGGAATTTGCGGAATTTCGCTGCTCGTCGCGGGGATTGGAATCATGAATATCATGCTGGTGTCAGTGACAGAGCGCACGCGTGAAATCGGCGTTCGAAAAGCATTGGGCGGCACGCGCGGTTCGATTCTGCGGCAATTTCTGATTGAAGCGACGACGCTGTCGCTGGTCGGCGGCGCAATTGGTATCGCACTTGGATACGGCATCGCAATTTTCATTAACAACAACTTGAATTTCCCCGCCCCTGTGCCGGTGTGGGCGGTCTTTCTGGCGACAATTTTCTGCACCTTCGTCGGTGTCGGCTTTGGCATGTGGCCCGCTGTCAAAGCTTCACGGCTTGATCCGATTGAAGCGCTGCGCTACGAATAACACGGTAAAACACGGTGTCACGAATCCATACTCCTTTCCTGCGCGGAAAGCTCGTGCAGTTGCGCGCGATCATTGACGAGGATGTTCCGATCATTGCGGATTGGCTGAATGATCCGGAAATATATTTGAATTTGCTGATCGTCAAACCGAACCGAGAACAGGATTCCCGGGCGCGGATTGAAAAGTTCTGTACTTCAGACGACACGCAGATGTTTTCAGTCTGCAAACACGACGGCACGCTGATCGGGCTGATGGGACTGCATGAAATCAATTGGATCCATCGCAACGCCACGTCCGGCGCGTTCTTCGGCTCTCCGGAAAATCGAGGCAAGGGCTATGGTGTGGACGCGAAAATGCTGATGTGTTACCACGCATTTTGCATGCTCAATTTGCACAAACTCTACACACACGCGTACGAGTTTAACAGGGCAAGCCTGCGCTACAACGAGAAGTGCGGCTATCGCGAGGAAGGTCGTCGGCGCGAGCACTATTTCCGCGCGGGAAGATATTGGGATGTGATTGAGACGGGGCTGCTGCGTTCCGAGTGGCTGCCGTTGTGGGAACAGTACCGTGCGGATGATCCCGACGTCCGCGTGCCGGAACCTTCGCTTGGATGAACGGTTGGTGTCAGATACGTGAGAAAGAAGAGATGCTAAGATTTTTCTGGAGCGCCTTTGCGGCGCTCGTGCTAATTATGGAACCTGTTTTCGCCAAATCAGCGGCCGAATTGCCGCTCGAGGAGTTTTTCAAGACATACCGTGTAAGCAGTCTTTCGTTTTGCCCGGATGAAACGCAGTTCGTGTTTGTGTCCGACAAGTTCGGGCATTCACAACCTTACACAATGCCGGTCCGCGGCGGCGAGTGGAAACCGCTTCTGCAAACCGAAGACGCCATCTACTCCGTCTTATGGTGTCCGGTGAACATGGACAGAATTTTTTATTCAATGGATACCGGCGGCGATGAGAATTTCAGACTCTATATGTTTGAAATAGGCACAGGTGTCTCCCATGCAGTGACACCGGAGAAGTCTCGCTGTGACATTCTTGGCTGGTCGCACGACGGATACTCGCTCTATTATAATTCAAATGAACGGCATCCGCGCTTCATGGACACCTATCGGCTGAATGTGGTGACAATGAAAAGCCAGCGCGTGTTCGAAAACAACACAACCTTCTCCGTTGTCGGCATTTCGCATGACGAATCAACACTCATTCTCTCGGAGTTCATCAGCACGACAGCGTCCAACCTTTATGCCTTTGACGTAAATTCGGGCATGATGTCGCCGCTGACATCGCAGGAGAACGGCGAAGCCAACTACGAATTTGCCGACTTCTCTCCGGACGGTCGCCAGCTTTATATTCTGACCGATTACGAGTCCGAGTTTATGCGGCTGATGACCTACGACACGGAGTCACAGGAATGGGCTGTCGAGTACGAAGATGAATGGGACGTCGTCAGCGCGGGGTTCAGTTACAACAACAAATACTTCTACATCCGCGTCAATGAAGACGGCGTGTCGCGTGTCGAAATCCGCAACGTTCAGACCGGGGATGAGCTGCAATTGCCGCCGCTGCCGAACGCAGAGGTGATTCCGGTCGGTTTTTCACGCTCAGAGCGTTACTTGCGAATCTACGTTATGGCGGATCACATTCCCGGTGACCAGTATATATACGATCTTGAGACGTTTGAACTCATCAAGCTGACTAACCTGTTCGACTCAAGCGAATTGAAACCGGACATGCTGGTACGGTCGGAACTGGTGCGATACGAGTCCTTTGACGGCACTGAGATTCCCGCGTGGGTCTACCGTCCGGCGAAGTTGTCATGGGGACGAAAGTCGCCTGTGGTGATAGAAGTGCACGGCGGGCCGATGGCGCAGCAGAAGGCCGGCTATTCTCCGTGGATTCAATTTCTTGTGAGCCGCGGATACATCGTTGCCGCACCGAACGTGCGCGGTTCGACAGGATACGGCAAGTCTTACTATCTTGCCGACGATAAGAAGTGGGGTGAAGATCCGTTGCAGGATGTGGTGTACCTGAAGCATTTCATTGCTGATAATTATCCCGAAGCGGATACCTCTAAGACGGTGATCTGGGGCGGATCCTATGGCGGATACATGGTACTCGCGGCAATGACGTTTACTCCGGAAGAATTCGCGCTTGGAATGGATTGGGTTGGGCCGTCGAATCTATTCACGCTATTGGAATCCATACCGCCCTATTGGGAGCCCTACAAAGAGTACTTCTACCGCGAGATAGGCAATCCGAGCATTCCCGAAGACAGTGCGCGCATGTACAGCCAGTCACCGGTGTTCTTCGCCGATCGCATTGTCAGACCGTTGTTGATTGTGCAGGGAAGAAATGATCCGCGCGTGAAAGTTGCGGAGTCGGAACAGATCGTTGAAGCGGCGCGCAAGAACGGCAAACAAGTCGAGTATCTCATCTTCGAAGATGAAGGACACGGATTACGCAAACGTGAAAACAAACTGAAAGCCTATCACGCAATGTACGATTTCATGCGCGCAAATTTAGGTATGAAACGCACGGACAAATAATTGAATCTTCGAGCCTCGCCCCGCGAGGCTCTTTCTTTATTTTCAAGCAGTTAGACAATACTCTTGATTTCTCGAAAAAAGGCTTGACAAAACTGATTTGCAGTTGTAAATTAAGTTTGGTGCACCAACCAGAGCACCAACCAGTGTGCCGGAACACAACACCGAAGGAGTCAAGCTATGAGAAAAGCACCTTCTACCCTTGCCGCGACGACGATCCTCGCGGTTTTTTTGTGTTTGGGGAGTGCGCAAGTTTCTGCGCAGTGCAACTATTGTATCGGGACCACAGACGCAACTTGTTCTGGAACGTATGATGACTGCAGTGTCTCTACAACAGGCTGCTCAAGTACTGCGACGTTTACTCCTCCATGTACTGGAACATACAAGCTGGGCGCTAAAGTATCAGGAGCAGGATGCGTCGACTGCGGCCTATGTTCAGCATGCGTGCTTGTCGTTATTGAATCCACCGGCGTAATCGTTAACTCGTATGAATCCGGTTGCACTGTGCAGTTCTGTACGCTGGACACCGATGTGACATTGAATGCGAACATAACGTATCGGCTGTATGTCTGCAAACGCCCTTGCGAGGAAGCAGAATGTACTACTGATTGCAAGTCTGCCTGTATTGCAACAGGCTGGATTTCCAGAAATGTAACGACGTGTCCTTAGAATGTTGACAATTTTGATCCTTATATTAATGGCCATTTTCAAGAGCGCAGCGGCAGAAATCTTGCGAGTGCCAGGCGATTTCGCAACGATACAAGGCGCACTTAGTGCATCGGCAAGTGGCGACACTGTGATAGTTTCGCCGGGGGTATTCGTTGAGTCAGTAACAGTACCCGCGCGAAATCTTATGATTGTTGGTGAAATCGGCCAAGATTCCATTGAAAATGAGCGGGCGGTGATTGACCCAACAGATTTGCCCGGATCAGACACGCTGGGTTGTCTGGTGCTGACTGGGGGTACAATTGAGATACGCAACATGGTATTCCGGAACAGGTCGCCAATGCGTGAAAATCGACAGGATTCCCGTACCGGGGGAGTACAAGGGAGCTCAAATGTTGTAAGCGCTACTTTTACTGACTGCACCTTTGATTCCACGTTTGTAGGCATACGCGGGCTTCGGCGAACTGTCCTTAACGAATGCAACTTTGTCGGCTGCTTCGAGAGATGCGTGAGCACCCACATACAAGGCAGGTTGTATGCGTTTGACACGGATTTTGAATGTCTGACCGGGAATATAGTACTGTGGGTGCGTGGTGGTGGCAGGCTGGAAGATTGTCGAGTGATGTCGAGTGCAAGAGGTAGTCTGCTGACAGGATTGGGCGACAGCTTGTCGGTGCTTCGGTGCGAGTTTTTTGCCTCCGATTCGCTGGATGGCAGCGCATTAACCATCCGTCCTCGGTGCAATTCAGAAGTACGGGATTGCTTGTTCAGCGGATTGAGCGTTGGCGGCAGTGTGGTGGAAGTTGTTGACACATGTTTTGGTCAACTTAAGGAGAATGCCTGCGCCATAGAACTAAGCGGCAACAGGTTTATTGACTGCGGTTCGGGCAGCAGCGATCTTGGCGGAGGGGAAATGCTACGCGTTCACTGCGCGGCGGGAGGCAACGGATTCCTGGCTCGAATCGACAGCACAATCGTGGACTCAACGAGACGAATTGCCGGCGACGCGACGGGTTTTCTGCTTCAAGCAGGTTGTGAGGTACTTCACAACAGATTCCGCCCAACACTTTTGGGTAACAGACCTCAGGTCTATGTTTCCTGCGACACGGGCGTTGACACGATATTCTTGCGAGGGAATGACTTCGTCCATTCCCTTCCGGGCGTCAAGCACGTTGAGAACGAGGAATCGCGTATTGACGCTCGCAACAACTGGTGGGGAGACGCGACGGGTCCTTATCATTTTGATCGGAATCCGAACGGGCAGGGCGCAGAAGTTGGTGACAACGTGTTGTTTGCTCCATGGTCTCTGTTACCTCATGATACGACTGCCGATTCAAATTCGGTGTCATTTGACTCTCCCTCGCCTTTCCGACCGGAATCGTGTACATTATCCGCATATCCAACTCCCTTCAACGCGGTGACAACTTTGGTGATAACTGTTGCGCGCGCGGGGGAGTATGAGGTAAAGCTGTTTGATGTAATGGGGCGGGAGAGCACGGTTTTGTATGACGGTTATCTGAGCGGTCAGACGCAAGTTAGCGTAAATGCGAATTGGCTTCCGAGCGGAGTTTACTTTGCGGTTTTGAGTCGGGCAACCGAGACGCTCGCCGTGACGAAACTGCTGCTGTTGAAGTGAAGGCAATCATTTGTAGAATGCAAAGGCAGACCAACCGGTCTGCCTTTTTGAATTTTCAGAGCAGAGTCGCCGGTCAAAGTTTGAGCCGTCTGTCGAGAAAGCCCATGGTAGTTCTGAAGGCATCTGTGGATGCGGATGCACTGTAGGCGGCACCATTTGCAGGTTCGGCAAAACCTACGTCACCCTTGATAAGCACCGTTTCAGCGCGAACGCCCTGCTGCACGAGAACTTGTGACATTGCCTCGGCTTGCGATGTTGGTTTGTCCATAGCTGGAGCCGCGTGTATAATCATAAGCGGCGCGGCAATGCGAGTCAGAATAGTGTCCGCAGGTGCAGTGGACGGATACCACGCAACGCCCGCTCTGAAGGACGGATCGGCAGCGAGAACGCGCATGGTCATTTCTCCACCCCATCCAAGCCCGGCAACACCGATACGGCTGCGATTCACGGAGGAGTCGGCCAGCAATGCTTGCCAAGCCGAGCCGACTGCACGCAACGCGTCGGACTCATTTACCAGTTGCAGAAACTGACGGGCCTGCGCGACATCACTGGTGCGATCACCTTTGAACATGTCCATTGCAAGCACAACGTAGCCTCGATTGGCCAGAGAGTCGGCCAGTGCGCGGACGGTGTTGTTTAATCCGAATCGGTCGTGAAGCAGCAGAACGGCGGGATATCGGCCGTCGCCGTAGGGCTTAACCAAATAAGAATTTGGCCGCGAATCGAGGTAGGTTCGCAGGAACGTGAAGCGTGCTTCCCAGCGGTCACCGGCATTCATCGCAGACTTAAGTGTGCGGCCATCACGACCGGGAATCGTATGAACGAGCTTAATGGTTGTGCCGGTCTCAGTCGGGATGAAATCAAGGTGCACGGTCTCGATTTCATATTCACCGTGATAGGTGTATTCGAGGACTCGGCCGGGTTCAAGGACTTTGAGGATTCCCTCTTCAAAAGAACCGTCCTTAAAAGTTACCCGCCACGGGGTTTCAGGTGCACCACCGAAGGTGACGGATTGAACGGGCATCCACTGCTTGTATATCCAATCTTCACAGAGCGCGCGCCAGCATTGGAGGGGTGAGGCCGTGGTCTCGAGCGAGCGCAGAACGGTTTCATCTGCGCGAGCGAAAGCTGCAAGGCAAAGCAGTGTGAGGACGAGGGTTTTCATCATAGGAGCTCCCATAGTTTGCCACAATTTACATGTTTCACGGCTGAATCTCCACCTGCGTTCCGATGCTAACGTTTTTCTGATGCAGGGACTTCTGGTAATGTGATACAGTGTAAAAAGGTGGAAACGTACGATACGGGAGCATCGCGAAAACGCGGAAAGTGAACAGTATCGTGTGCTATAATTTACAAAGTCAAACAAGTTCAATCTTAATGACTCTACTAATATACGAAGAATTGAACGTACGGTCAAGAGAAAAAACTCAAATATTGAACTTAGGAAGTGTATGATTTAGATAAGGTTAGTCAAAAAAGAAGGTCTAAAGAGGCATGACATTGGAATTTGAAGAAATAGAGAGGCTCTTGGAGCCGGAAGTCTTTACAGGAAATCGTGCATTCGCCGGTGCCAGTTGCTCGTGACTAAGTTGCGGGATGAAAGAGTATTTGCAGGCATGAAGTGATCTTTTGCTATGTTCGGGGTGACAGAATAGAAATCTTGAAAAAGACTTCAGATTTCAAGAGATGCCGTGCCCCAATTGAACCGAAGGATGATGAAGGTTGTAAGACGAATAAAGAGCGGCTTGTAGGAGTGCCTCTCTTTCGGTGAACGTAGTATGCAAAGTAATTGAAAACACAGGATGTAATTTCTCAAAATCCATGAGGTTACTTGCAACTCGGATGGGGAATGCTTATTTTCACAGACTGGAAGAATGTTTTCGAAGAAACTTAAGATATTGTTTTTTATTCCCCTTTGTATCAGTTAGAGGAGTCAGGCAAGATGAAGAGACCCAGCACCGCCTCATTGAGGTACTTCGCACTGCTGCTATGCACGGTCGGTCTGCTGTGGAACGTGAGTGTATCGTTCGCTGACGATCCCCGCCAATGGGGTCCCCCGGGACGCCCGATAAGGCAAGGCCATCACATCGAGTGGCAACGCGCCGCGTACACGGATGCCAACGGTTACACGTTGATGACGTGGTCGGACACTCGAACAGGTGACCGTGATGTTTTCGCACAGTTGATAGAGCCGGATGGTGATCTGGCACCGGGCTGGCCGGTGCATGTGATCAATTATCCGTTCCGGCAAGAGGATCCAGAGCCGATCGTAACGGACGGCGGTTTCATCATTGCGTGGATTGACTTTCGTTATGACAGCACGGGCGACGTGTTTGCACAGAAGCTCGACTACACGGGCGCCAAGCTGTGGCATCCGGACGGGATGATCGTGGACACGAACACGACCTCAATGACCAATGAAACAACGCTTCGCGGCGCAACGGACGGTTCGGGCGGCGCAATTGTGGCATGGGAAGACACACGTCGCGGCGACGCGGCGGATATTTACGCGCAGAGAATTTTGTCAAACGGACAACGCGGCTGGGGCAGCGTCGTTTCAGTGACGGACGCATCCGGTGTGCAGACAGGAATCACGGCTGACACGGACGGACAGGGCGGTTTGATCGTCGGTTGGAATGACAACCGTGACGGCGGCAACGTGTTTGCGGCCAAAATAACGAACAGCGGCACTCTGCCGTGGGGCGGAGTTGGCGGCCGCGCAGTGTGTGATTTCACGAGCCGTCAGTTGGGCTTGAAGCTGTGTCCGGACTACACGACGGGCGGTGCCTACTTTATTTGGCAGGATGAACGTGACGGCACATCGAACAACCTGTACATGCAGCGATTCAATGGAGCCGGTGACGCACAGTGGACTGAAGATGGAATAGTGGTTTGCAATGCAAACGATGATCAGCGCGGCGCGCGTATCACTCCGAGCTTCAACAATGACGCTCAGGACGGTGTGCTGACGTGCTGGCAGGACGTGCGCGAGAACGGTTCGGTGGAAGAAGTGTTTGCACAGAAGACGAATGCCGCGGGCAGCCATTTATGGACGGCGAACGGCGTGAAGGTGTGCGGCAATGCAGGACCGGGCGGCACGGGCGAGTCGCGTGACAACAGCCGTTTGACTTCGGATTTAGCCGGTGGCGGAATGTACGTTTGGGATGACACTCGCCACGATGCAGGTGACATTACGCAATACAACACATATATTCAGCACTTGAACGCGAGCGGCGTGCAGCAGTGCGGCGACTGCGGTGTTGCGGTGAACACAGGGAACAACCAGCAGCAGGAAGCGGTATTGCGCATGAGCGGCGACGGCAGCGACGTGTTCTGTATTTACGCCGACTTCTATCGCGGTTCACGCACGGTGCGCGTTGCTCAGTGCAATCTTGCAACATGCGTGGTCGAACGTGACCAGGAGATTATTTTCGGCTTGGACGGCGACGCGACAAGTCCGATGAACGTAAGAATGTTCTGGGGCAACGTCGCATTTGTTTGGGAAGACAACCGTGGAGTAAACTACGGCAAGCAGATTTACTATCAGGTTTTAGACACAACATATGATCGCACGTTCCCGCATATTCCAGAGAACGGCTCTCCGATCGCACCGGTTTCGGTAGCGGGCGACGTGTTCGGTCAGGCCAAGCCTTTTGTATGCACGGACGACAACAACGGTTTCTACTGTGTGTTCGAGAATCTGGCGGACGGATTGATTCAGATTCGTTTGCAGCGCGTGGGACAGAATGGACATTTGGCTTGCGACAGCGCGGGTGCGATTGTATCGGCCTCTGGTGTTGACCAGAAGGACGCACAAGTTGTTCCTGACGGAGCGGGCGGCTGCTACGTGGTTTGGGCAGGTTTTGACCAGAACTTCCAGCTTGACGTTTATGCGATGCGGATGAACGCGGACTGCGAGCCGATGTGGAACGAGCCGGCGTTATTATCGAGCGACGCAACTTCGGATGATTCGAATCCGTTTGCGGTGGCCGACGGTAACGGGTGCGTGGTCGCGGTTTGGCAGACGGGCGAGTTCGGTCAGCTTGACGTTCGGGCAGCGAAAGTCTGCGGAGACGGCACGGTTGCGTGGCAGACGGCGGTTTCGACGGCGCCGCGCAATCAGCAGGAGCCTCAGATAGCCGCAGATGGCCAGGGCGGAGTGTATCTTGTATGGACGGACGACCGCGATGAGATTCAATCGAAGGACATCTATGGCCAGCGATTGAACGCAGCCGGACAGGCGCAGTGGACGAACAATGGCAGGTTGATTGTAACTTTTGCGCAGGACCAGAAGCTGCCGCGGCTGGCTGTGGACAGCCAGAGCAGAGTGTTCGTGGTGTGGCAGGATTTCCGTAATGGAGCGAATCTTGATCTCTTTGGACAGAAGTTGAATCCGGACGGATCGCGGATCTGGCCGGAACAGACCGGTCGCTGGATTTGCGGCGCGAACAGCGACCAGAGCGATCAGCAATTGCTGGTTGAGTGGAGTGACGGGCTGTACATGGTTTGGGAAGACGGCCGCACGAATCCTTATTCGGATATCTACGGTTTGCATCTTGACGAGCAGAGCAATATTGCCGAGCCGTGGTGGGATCAGTCGAGCGGCGAGACGCCGCTGGGCGGTGCGATCAACGTGGAGTATCAGAACCAGAATCAGCCGGCACTTGCGCATGACTATCATGGCGGCGTGTCGGCGGTGTGGGTGGACTGGCGTTCATCGGGTAAAGAGCCTCTGCAGAACATCTGGGGCAACTGGGTGAACGACTACACGGTGAGTGTTCGTGAACTTCCGGCTCCGATGCCGCGGGAATACATGCTGACGCAGAATTTTCCGAATCCGTTTAACCCGACAACGGAGTTCCGATTCACTCTTCCAGCGACGGAGGCAGTTAGGATTGGAGTATTCAACACACTTGGCCAGCTGGTTTCGACTTTGGTGGACGAAGTGATGCATGCGGGCACGTATCAGGTGCGTTTCGACGCATCAGAGTTGTCTTCGGGTACATACTTCTACCGGCTCGAGACTCCGAGTTTCCAGACGGTAAAGAAGATGGTGTTGATTAAGTAAGCGTACAGCGCGGCGCGGGGCACAAATCTGCCCCGCGCCGCAGCATTTTCAGGGCAAGACAGACCGGGACGGACTTGAATGAGGATTAGAGAGAGAAGACACATGAGGACCCGCATCATGCGCAGCATCTTTTGTATTCTAAGTGTGCTCGTTTTATCAAGCGGCGTGTATGCGCAAGGCTTGGACTCGTGTTATCACACGCTTGATGAACTCTATGAGTTCATTTTTGATTTGCAGTCAGATTTTCCGCAGTTTGTTCAGGTGGACTCGATCGGTCATTCCCGCGGGGAGATGCTTGGCCATCAGTTTCCGCTTTACTCGGTGAAGATCTCAGACAATGTAGCAACGTTCGAGGACGAGCCGGTGAATCTCATTATCGCTCATATCCATGCCGAAGAGGTGGCGGGTATGGAGGCGACGCTTCGGTTCATGCAGAAGCTGGTGACGAATCAGGAGCCGTACCGGACGATTCGGAATCAGACGCAGGTTTATGTTGTGCCGACGATGAATCCGGACGGGTTGGAGGTCATCTCTCTGGGACTCGACAATTATTGGCGAAAGAACGGTTATGTACCGCCGGAACTTCATTTGGATTCCTGCATTGTCGTGCAAGGCATGGGCGAGGATTCATGCGGAGTGGATTTGAACCGTAACTGGGATATCAATTGGATATACGGCGACACGCTGTTTGTGCGCGAGAACGTGGAGCCATTTGACTATTTTCGCGGGCCGGGACCGTTCTCGGAACCGGAATCGCGGGCGGTGAGAGATTTAGCATTGAGGATAAAACCGACGGTTTCGATTGTGTGGCACTCTTCGCGTTCGGGGAATGTGTCGGAGCGGTGTATTGTCGCTTGGCAGTGGGGACTTGACGGGAATGCGAAGTTTGCACCGGACTGCACGGCAATCGGGATCGTGAACCGCGGTTACATTGGTAAGACGATTAAACATCCGGGGACGCAGCCCTATCTTGAAGTCATCGGAGCGACGCGCAATGGCGCGCTGCACGATTGGTTTTACCGGAATTTGGGGACGATTCAGATTTTGACGGAGACGAGTCCACGGATTGACATACAGCCGACCTGTGACTCTTTGGCACCGGCACCGAACTTACCGGGATTGGCACAGACGCTGATACCTCCAATGGAGTGGCTGGCGCGGCGATTGATAAATTTCCCGAACGGGAATGACATGCAGAATCAGGGTTCGCCGGTGAAGATTCATACACGGAACAGTCTGACGGGAGCACCAATCTCGGCGGAATACCGGATTTTGAATTCGTGGTCGGCAATTTTGAATCCGTGGTATACGAACGAGGAGCACGGCAGCGCGACGATTCTGCCGCCGCCGGGGACGATACAAGTGATGGCGCGCAAGGAAGGATTCCGCAACGACACAAACACGGTCACTGTCAACCCGGGCGGGACAACGGTGACGACGACGTTGGAACTTGAACCGCTGCCGTGGTACGGTTTGAATTTCAATGTGGTGAACGAATCCAGTCAGGCAGTTTCAGCGGACGTGCTGGTTGACAACGGCTATCCGCAACGCTACCGGTACGATGTTGGCATGATCGAACTTTCAAAACCAGAGGGAGTCGTTCATTTCCGTGTGGAGCCGCTGAATCAGAACTTAATCGCGAGAACGTTCCATTTTTATCATAACAACGATACGACGGTGACGTTTACTGTGCCGACGGGAACGGTTTTGTTCAGTGAGGATTTTGAACAGGGAATCGGCAATTGGACGGCGGCAGGCGGTGCATGGCGGCAGACGGTGGACACGACATCTCTGAACTACGGGATCTGCGTGCACACGAACGGGCCGGGATACCGCGAAAACTACGGGAACAACTTAAACGCGACCTTCACGTATAACAATTCACTCAATCTGACAAGCGGGAACGCATTTCATTTGCGATTTGATTATCGCGGCAGGCTGGATATGCCGGGTGACAGTTTCTTTGTGGACGCATCGGTGAACGGGACGGACTGGCAAGAGGTGCGCGGTTTCAGCGACTTGGAGAAGCCGTGGAACCGGGTGTGGTGTGACCTGAGTCCGTGGGCCGGAAACACGAATGTGTATGTTCGCTTTCGTTTGAAGACGGATAACGTGCTGGGCGACCTGGGAATCCATTTTGACAACATCCAGGTGATGGGGGGAGTGGATTTGTCTTCGCCGCGCAATCCGAGTCCGTTCCCGACGGAGTACGCACTATCCAAGGTCTATCCGAATCCGTTTAATCCGACAACAACGATTGCGTACGATGCACCGGCCTCAGGACCGGTGGAGTTTTCGATACACAATGTACTGGGTCAAATGGTTTGGTCGAGCACGGAAATGCCTCCTTCACCGGGAAGGTATGAACTGCGGTGGAACGGGGTTACGAATGGCGGGACGCAGTTGACATCGGGAATTTATTTTGTCCGGATGTCGGCGAAAGGGCACTTTGTCGGGACACAGAAACTGATGTTCCTGAAGTAATTAGCTTCGGAACTGCCGGAATTAACACAGAAACTCTTAAATCAGATATGTACATGCGAAATCATCGCGATTTTTTGGCCGTCACCGACTTCAGCCGTGACGAGGTTATTGAAACATTAGCACTTGCCCGCGAGTTAAAGGAGCGGAGGAATCGCCACGAGGAAGTTCGGCCGCTTGAAGGGCAAGTTTGGGGGCTGATTTTCCACAAAGCGAGTTTGCGGACGCGCATTTCGTTTGAAGTCGGGATTGCCGAGCTGGGCGGGCACGCTTTGTATATTACCGAGAAGGAGATTGAGCTTGGCAAGCGCGAGACGATTTCCGACGCGGCTCAGGTGCTGTCGCGCTATCTGGGCGGCATTATGATTCGCACATTCAGCCACAGGGATGTGGAAGAGTTGGCGAAGCACGCGGATATTCCGGTCATCAACGGATTGACGGATTACTCGCATCCCTGTCAGATCATGGCGGACATTCAGACGGTGTATGAGAAGCTTGGCCGATTTGACGATTTCCGGATTACCTATGTGGGTGACGGGAACAACATCACGAATAGTTGGATAGAGCTTGCTCAACGGCTGAATTTCGAGCTGGTCATCGGCACTGCAGAAGATACGCTGCCGGACATGAAGCTTGTGGATGCGGCGAATAAGCTGGGCAATTCACGAGTGATTGTTGAACATGATCCGGTGCGGGCGGTCAAAGGATCTCATGTGCTGTACACGGATGTTTGGGCTTCGATGGGGCAGAAAGACCAGGCGGACGACAAGGCGCGCAAGCTGCGAGCTTTTCAATTGAACGAGCAGTTGGTTTCGCATGCGGACAGGAATTGCATAGTTCTGCACTGCCTGCCTGCTGAACGTGGCAAGGAGATAACGGACGGAGTTATGGATGGCCCGCATAGCGTTGTGTTCGATCAGGCGGAAAACCGACTGCACGCTCAGAAGGCAATCATGACGATACTGATGGAGAAGAAGTAGGAAAGGTATGATGTCCAAGCTGTTGGCGATATTGGCTACTGCAATGCTGCTTGCCTCCTGTGACCGTGAGGAGGGCGCAAGCGCGCCGGAGCAGATTTCCTATGAAACGGTTTTGACATCGACCTTGCTGCAGGTGGATGAGCCGCACACTCAGGTGTTTCGTTCATGGCAGCGATGGGAGAATTTTTGGGCTGCCCATCCCGAATGCAGCAACGGATGTGTATTCGCGCCTCCGTATGTGGATTTTGATTCGAGCATGGTGGTGGCGATATTCTGGGGGCTTGAAGGATTCGGCTGTGTAGATTACGCGGAGCGCGTGGAGGCGGTGACACGGCATGAGGACGTGACGGTTATCTCGTTGCGGGAGCAGCCGCAGCAGGAAGTTTGTCATGCCGAGACTTACGCGTATTTGTTTTTGAAGCTTGACCGTACGGACGGCAATGTGATGTTTGTCGGGGCCGTCCCGCAATAGAAGAGGATGCTATGAAGACCCGCATTTTAATTTTGTTTACAACTCTTGGGCTATTGGTCTTGTCCACGGGTTGTTACACGAAACTTTACCGTCCCGGGATGGAAGATCAGGGACCGTTTTCGGAGAATTCGCTTTACAACCGATACGATTCGACGGCGATAGATACGACGCTGACGAAGCCGGAAACGGTGGATGTCTATCCGAATTATGATCCGTATTACTATGACAACTGGTCTTACTGGGGACGTCCGCGCGGTTACACGCGGTGGGGATTTGATTTCAACCGGTTTTCGCCTAACTATTATTGGGGCTACTACGGCTATTACGATTACTACGGCCGTCCGTGGTGGCATGACTGGTATCACAATCGCCCATGGTGGGGTGGAAGTCCGGGAAAGCCGGGTGAACCGCCGTCACAGCGCCCGGGTCGCCGTTCAAGCGATGTAAGCCCCCCGCCGATATATAACGGCGGCGGCGCGACAGGGGGCGGAGCCACCTATAATCCGCCGGCAAATCCTACTCCTCCGGCAGTTCAGCCGGTAACACCGGAAGTGAAGAATCCGCAGCCTGCGCAGGATAATTCGCAGAAGCGCAACGGCAAGCGGAGACGATAAGAAAAGACAATGACACGATACATACTTCTCGCACAGCTTCTTGTCGCAAGTTTGGTTTTTGCACAGGATGAAATACCGGAACGTCTCTTGCTGACCGGAGGTCAGCAGCTTGGCTCGGGCGCTCGCGCGCTTGGCTTGGGCGGCACATATACGGGAATCGCAGATGACTTTTCGGCGATATGGTGGAATCCTGCGGGTTTGGCGCAGGTGAAACGCATTGAAGTACAGGGCACGCTATTGCGAACTGGATTTTCGAACGAGTCGAGTTATTTTGGCTTGAATCGTGAAGGCTCAACAGACGCGATGCGGCTGAACAACATCGGTGTGGTTTTTCCCGTGCCTGTTTATCAGGGTGCTTTGAGTTTTGCCTTTGGTTACTCGCAGGTAACGGATTTTGAACGCCGGACTCAGGTCGAGAGCGGTCAGGCCGGGCAGGATTGGGACAATTTCGATGAAGTAGAGAGCGGCAAGCTGGGCCAGTGGTCCTTTGCGACAGCCGTCGACATTTCGCCGAATTTGTCGGTTGGCGCTGGAATCAACTATTGGACGGGTTCAAGCGATTACTCATTACTTGGACAATACAATTCGACCGTTCAGACAGAACAGTCCATTTTCACGGACTTGGGCGGCTGGAATTTCAATCTGGGCGGACTTTATCGTCCGGGAAGAATGGTTCGAATCGGAGTTGCGACATCAACACCGTTTTCCATGAGTTTGAACGAGGAATGGGTGATTGACGGAGACGACGGTTATTTCGATTACAAAATGTCGTATCCTTGGATTTGGCGGATGGGAGCAAGTGTTGCGCCGGGCCGGTGGATGTTGGCGGGCGATATTGAGTATCGTGACTGGAAGTCGCTTGAGTTTCGCGGGGACACGCCGTATGAAGGAGTGACGCGCGCCGAGGGGAACCGCCAGATTCGGGAACGGTATGAGAGCACAACTCGAATATCGCTGGGCGGAGAGTATCTGTTTCCGGCGTACGGACTCCGGGGCAGACTGGGATACAGTATTGAGCCGTCGAATTTCAAGGACGCAGGTGAAGATGCCGACAAGGGAGTTCTTTCGCTTGGATTTGGCGTTCTGATTGACCGGTCTGTGATGTTGGACGCGACGTGGCGTACGGCCTCGTACACCGAAGAAGTGACCACGGGCTTGAAGGAAGATATTCGCAGTTCGCAGACTCTGCTGACGCTAAGTTACCGCATGTAATCCTCCGTACCACATTCTCAATGAAAATTTGGGGATTGCTATTGATTCTAACGACGACTGTGCTGGCTCAGCGGCCTGAAGGAGTTCTGCAAGGACAACCCTGGGCGCAGCGAGCTCAGGAGGCGATTGACGATGAGCGCTTCGATGAAGCGCTCGTTTTGTTGCGGGTGGATTTGAAGACTCCATCGGACTTTGCATGGCACGGCTATCTGTCGGGTCTGGCACGGATTGGACAGGGGAATTTGAACGAGGCGGAGACGGTGCTGCAACAGGCGGCGGCGAAATGCAAAGAGATTTCGGGAGCAGCGGAATCAGGACGATTGCTTTCGCGGATCGAACGCAAGCTCGGTTATATCGAGCGCAAACGAGGGGGATATGAGGAGTCGAGAAAAAGGCACTATGCCGCTCTGGAATTGGCGCAGCACTACGGCTCTGCCGAGGAAGAGCACGACTGTCTTATCAGCATAGACGTGGACTGCTACTATCTGATGGATTGGACGGAATCGGAGCGCGTACTGCGGGAAAGTCTCGAAGTTGCGGCACAGATAACAGAGCCGGTTACGAGAATTCGTGCACAAGCGACAAGCAGCAACAATCTGGCCGGAACTCTGGCCGAGCTGCATAATTTCGAGGAGGCTCAGGAGAAGGCGCAAGCGGCGCTTGCGGCATGGGAAGAGTGGGAGATGATGACCGGCGACACGAAGGAGTTTCGAGTTGGTTGGGCGCATTATGGTTTGGCAATGGTCTTTCTGAAATGGGCGGAGAATCTGTCTGCCGTGGATCCGCTCGAAGCGTCGAACAAACGTGGTATGGCGAAATATGAGCTGTTGATCGCCACCATGCTGGCGCGGGAATCGGGAAGACCACAGGAAGACTTGGATGAGATAAGCAGGCGACTAGCGGAGTGCGACTGAGATGGCCGTGACGCTTGCGACAACCCCGGACCTGAAAGCAGTTCGTGAATACTCGGCCAACGATCAGGTGCAGGGTTTCTACTTGCTGACCAAGATCGAGACTCGCAACAAGAAGAACGGCGAGCCATTTCTTGTAGTCGAGCTCGCGGACGCAAGCGGGAAAATTGAGGCCAAGCAGTGGGATAATTTCAGTGATGCGCTTGGGTCGCTGCGGGCCGGCGATGCAGTCTATGTGGATGGCAGGGTTGATTTCTACATGAAGACTCCAAGCCTCACTCTGTCACAGATTCGCAAGGCGAGCGAGCAGGAAGTTCCTGATAAGAGAAGTTTTCTGCCTCACTCGGCTCTTTCTCCGAACCGGGCGAGCGAACTGCTCAACGAACAGATTGATTCGGTCAAAGACGAATCGTTGAACAGGCTTCTGCATTTGGTGTTTGACGACCACGAGTTGAGGAGCAAGTTTCTGGAGACGCCGGGCGGCAAGAACTGGCATCATTCAACAGTGGGAGGCCTTGTCGAGCATACGCTGTCCATGGTGAAACTGGCCGGACAAATGGCGGAACATTATCCGCAGTTGCACCGTGATTTGCTGATTACCGGAACACTGCTTCACGATATCGGCAAGGTGGTCGAGTTGACGTTTGAACCCGCGCTTGATTACACAAGCGATGGCAGGCTGCTTGGGCACATCACAGTGGGTACTCTGCTGGTGGAAGAGAAGATTAGAGCGATAGAGAATTTTCCGGCAGAAATGCGCAAGCAGTTGCTGCATCTGATATTGTCGCATCAGGGAGACGGGGATAAGGGCTCGCCTGTGAAGCCGATGACGCTGGAGGCGCTGGTGTTGCACTACCTCGATGAGCTTGACAGTCGGGTTAACGCCTTTGAACAAGTAAGGGCGAAGACGCCGGATATGCAGGAGTTTTCGGACTATCAACGGCTGATGGAAAGGTTTTTCTATTTCCGATCGGCGGATGAATCAGAAAGGGGAGAGCAATGAGCGACCAAGTCAAGTCTTATACAAATTGGAAGTCGCTGCCGCCGCTTGGAGGGGGTGTTTGGGTGGCCATGGTAACGGAAGTACTTGACAATGAGGAGATTCCGAACATCGTCAAGACGGATTTGGCAAGTGGTGGACTGGGGGTGGTGACAGGAACAGAGACGCTCGGAAAGGCGTGGCGGATACAGGTTCCGGAGGAGTACTATACACGGGCCTTGGAGATTCACGACTCAATTTTGGGAGGGGACCATACAAGTGAGCCGGCCGAGGAGGTTGACGACCCGTCGCTGTAGGGGTTGAGTAAGTTTGGCGGTTGCACCTTCGGTTCAGCCTTCGTATATTCAGGTTACCCTATTATTTTACAAAAATAAAGAACATGTCTGAGATATCCAGTATTTATGCGCGCGAAGTTTTGGATTCGCGCGGCAATCCGACAGTTGAAGTGGAAATTGCACTCGAAGACGGCTCGTTTGGCCGGGCGATTGTCCCTTCCGGCGCTTCTACAGGTGAACGTGAGGCGCTTGAGTTGCGGGATGGAGACGAGAATCGTTACCTCGGCAAGGGCGTGCTCGATGCTGTTGCCAAGGTAAATGACAAGATAGCCGAAGAGCTGATCGGGATGGACGCCATTTACCAGCAGGAAGTGGATGCGGCTTTGATTGAATTGGACGGGACTCCGAACAAAGAGAAGCTTGGTGCAAACGCAATACTAGCGGTCAGTCTGGCGAATGCTCGCGCGGCGGCTGATTCGGTGAACTTGCCGCTCTATATGTATCTGGGCGGTGTGAGTGCGAAGATTCTTCCGGTACCGTTCATGAATGTCATCAACGGCGGAGCTCATGCTGACAATCCGCTCGATTTTCAGGAGTTTATGATTGTTCCGCGCGGTTTTTCGCAGTTCAACGAGGCATTACGGGCGGGCGTGGAAACATTTCATCACTTGAAGAAAGTTCTGAAGAAGAAGGGGCACTCGACCAATGTCGGCGACGAGGGTGGATTTGCACCCAATTTGCAGTCACACCGCGAAGCGCTGGACGCAATATTGACGGCGATAGAGTCTGCGGGTTACAAGCCGGGCGAGCATATTTCCATTGCGCTGGATTGCGCCGCATCGGAGTTTCATGACCGGAAGAGCGGCAAATATGACTTGAAGTGTGAAGGCAAGGTGCTTTCCGCTGCCGAAATGACGGATTACTATGCGCAGCTGTGCAAGGATTATCCGATTCTTTCCATCGAAGACGGTTTGGGGGAAAGCGACTGGGACGGCTGGAAACATTTGACCAAAACTCTTGGCAAGCAGATTCAATTGGTCGGCGACGATATCTTCGTGACACAGGTGCCGATTTTGGCCAAGGGAATTCAGCAGAACGTGGCGAACTCCATTCTCATCAAGGTGAATCAAGTAGGGACGTTGTCTGAAACGATGGATGCAATAGACCTGGCACGTCGTCACGCCTATTCGCAGATGGTTTCTCATCGCAGCGGCGAGACGGAAGACACGACGATTGCCGACCTTGCAGTGGCCTGCGGCTGTGGTATGATAAAGACCGGAAGCGCGTCACGTACCGACCGCATGGCAAAATACAATCAACTTTTGCGCATTGAAGACGACCTGGGCGACGAAGCGGTCTTTTTCGGCGCGATGTGGAAGTAAGTAGAATGGCGAACTGGGCGAAAATACGCAAGGTGTCATGGTACTCGGTGCTTGGCTTATCCGTTATCGCCTTTTCAGTTTGGTTTTACTTTGGCGAAGGCGGAGTTCGCGAGGCGAACCGGCTCAGAGACACTTATCATCGTCAGCAACAGGAGATTGCTGCGCGCGAGCTTCAGAAGGCGGAGTTAAGCAGATATCTTGAAGCCGTCCGGCGCGGTGACGAGGCGGCGCTTGAACTTGCCGCACGGCAATACGGCCTTGTGGGCGAACGAGAGTACTTGTGGAAGATTGTACCTACACCGGCTGAACCAGTAACCGGTAACTAAAACGTGGCGCCCGTGAACAAACTTCACGGGCGCATTCTCTATGTCGACAACTGAACCTACCAGACTTCCGGAATCCAAGGCCAAACGGTTTCGCCGCGCCTTTACGACAGGACTGTTTTTTCTCGCTCCAATTTGGCTGACAGGCTACATCATTCTGCTCATAGTCAAACTGCTTGGCGGCGTGCTGTCTCCGTATGTGAAGTACGGAGCTGCTGAGATTCTCCAGCTTGAGGAAAAGTCGAAGCTTGTCGAATTGCTGTCGGATGTCGTGGCGTTCACGCTCACGGTGCTGTTGATTGCACTGATAGGTCTGATTGTTCAGCGAGTTCTCGGGCAGAGACTGTTTTCACTTGTCGACAGATTGCTGAATCGAATTCCGCTGGTGAGCGACATTTACGGATCGGTACGGAAGTTTCTTGAAGCCTTTTTCGGAGACAAGAAGAGCTTTCGCGGCGTTGTCGCGACGAAGTTTCCGAATGATACGTCCTGGGCCGTCGGTTTTGTGACAGGAGAAAGCACTTTGATTGGGGAAGAGCGATACTTGCACATTTTTGTACCTACGACTCCAAACCCAACGTCAGGCTTTCTGTTCTTTGTAGCCGAAAAGGAGACTAAGAAACTCGACCTCAGTACGGACGAAGCGTTTCGTCTTATCGTATCAGGCGGTACGATTTTCCCGGAACGGTTTGAGTAAATGTGCGCGAATCACAATTGAAACGCCCGGTCATTGCCGGGCGTTTTTTTTTAAGCTTTAAGCTCGCGGTGCTGATTTTCTATATAGAATTCTGTCATTACACTCAGGAGTGACGCGATCACCGGTCCAACAAGGAAGCCCCAGAAACCGAATACGGCGATGCCGCCCAGTGTTGTAAGAAACACGATAAGCTCGTGAAGTTGAACGGCACGACCCACCAAGTACGGCCGAAGCAAATTGTCCACGTTGGCAAGAACTATCCAACTCCATAGCAACAGTCCGATTCCGAACCCGACTTTTCCGAATACAATGAGCAGAATTCCCGCGGGCAGCATAATAATCTGTGCACCAACGACCGGAATGACCGTCGCGAATATCAGGAGAACTGTCCAGAAAAACGGGGAGGGAATACCGCATATCCACATCGCAACTCCGCCCAGAATACCCTGCACGACTCCGATTACGCCAAGCGCTTTCAGAGAGGTGATGGATGTTTCAAAGAAACGGCCGAACAATTTGTCCGTTTCAGCGTCATCAAGCGGCAACAGCTTTTTGAGCCACGCTACAAATTTCTCACCGTCAAGGTAGAGAAAGAACAAGGTGTAAAGCATGACGAAAACTTGAAGAAAGGCACTTGCAACTCCACCTGCGGTCTTTTGCATCGCGGTCACAAGGTATTCCGCGGCGGTGCCGGAGAATTCCTGCAGTTTGTTGACAATCAGGTCGATATCAATGGAGTATCCGAAGATGCTCGGATTGTCGCCGGCTGAGAAGCGGCTGATGAACTCTTGTATTCGCGGCTTGAGATGATTGAAAAACTCAATACCCTGTCCCGTCAGCTTGACGGCATCATTGACCATGAGCGAAAGAATCGAGATCACGGGACCAATCACAAGCACGAGCAAAGTAAGCACGGAGAGCGAGGCGGCAAGTGTTGACCTGTCTTTGGTCCATTTCCGGAATCTTTCAAACATCCCGCGCGAAATTGCCCACAGGATAAACCCTCCGACAACACCAAGCAGCAGCGAAGAGACGACATACAGAAACAGCCCCATCAGAGCAAGCATCAGTATGGCAATGAAGCGCTTTCTCAGAACGCTGTTGGCCTTGTCAGGAGTAATTTCAGTCATGTCGGAAAATCATAGCTAATAAGTCGCCCCGTCTGAAATCAGACGGGGCGAAAGTCAACTCAATGGGAGTCAGCCCATCACCGGCCAAGCTCGTTCAAGCGCTGCTGTGCAACCTTGGCTTCGTCACTATTTGGAAAATCGCGAAGGAGCTGATTCCAAACGGTGCGCGCATCCTGCGGTCTTGCGAGCTGTCTGTAGCACAGTCCAAGTTTGAGCATAGCGGCTGGAGCCTTCCAGCCCATGGGGTCCATATCGAGCACACGTGAATACTCAGCCGCAGCTTCCTCAAACAACTTGCGGGCGTAGAATGTTTCGGCCAAACCATAACGCGCATCATCAGCCAACTCGGAGCGCGGGTTCTTCGACAGAAAGGACAAGAAGCCCACTTCTGCGAGGTCGTAGTTTCCGAGACTAAGATCCTGCATCGCCGCGTCATACACATCCACACCCATTGCGGGTTCAGGACCTGTAGTGGTGTTTCCTCCTTGGCCGCGCAGGAATTCCTCCAGGGGAGCGAGCGATCGGTCAAGACGGACAAGGATTTCGTCCAGCCGCGAGGCAAGCGTTTCGACCCGGTCCTGCAAATCAGACGAGCCGTATTCTGAGTTGGCACGCAGTTCACGCATGTCGTTGGAGAGCTGATTGAGCTGCTCCTCGATGCTCATTTGTGAGAACGCGAGCGAGTCCACGCGCTGGCGAATATAGCGCGAATCCTCCTTGAAGCCAACAATTTCATTTCGGGTCGCACACCCGGAAAGTGCGACTAACAAAGCGGGCGCAAGGAAGATAAAGTGAAGTTTCTTCACAAACGATGATTAGTTCGTAGCGACACGAAATTCAGCACGGCGATTGCGTGACCACGAGGTCTCAGTGTGACCGGGGTCTGCCGGGCGCTCTTCGCCGTAGCTAATCGTGCGAATGCGTGCAGAGGCGATACCTTCGGCTTCGAGTGCGCGCTGTGCGGCGCGGGCACGGCGTTCACCGAGAGCGAGGTTATACTCGTTGGTGCCGCGTTCGTCACAATGGCCTTCAATCGTAACCGTCCAATCCGTCCACTTGCGCAGAATATCGGCGTTGTTCCGAATTGCCTCTCGACCTTCGGGGCGGATTTCCGCGCGGTCATACTCAAAATAGACGACTTGAATCAGAGCGAGGTCACGTTCCATTTCGCTGCGAGTGTCCCCGGTCATTTCCTCTTCGGTTGTCGGGGCAACTTCTTCAATCTGCTGCTCAACAGGCCGTGCGGTTTCTTTTGGCATCTTCTTCTTGCAGCCGGGGGCAACAGCCAGCGCTGCAATAAGCATGATGAGAATAGTAAGCAAACCAAGTTTCTGCGTTTTCATGTTCTCTCCTGCGAGGGAAATAAGTATAAATAGAGAATTCTTATGGTGAAACAAAGGGAACCACGGGTCCCCATTGCGGTTGTGAGGCTTCAAGACCAAAAGTGAGCTGGCGCGCATTGCTGCCATCCCAGTTCATCGTCCAGATGGAAGTCCTGCCTTCAATCGTGGATGTAAAGACCAGTTTCATTCCATCGGGTGACCACGAACAATCGAACTTGTTTCCTCCGTCTGTCAGCCTTCGTTCACGTCCGCCCGAAGGCTGTACCGTAAAGACCTGGAACTTAGGATAGGCATCGCTTTCACGGCTGCAGAATGCAATCAAGTCGCCGCGGGGAGACCATCGTGCTGTTTCGTTGTAGACACCCGAATGAGTCAGTCTCCGCACGTTGATTCCATCGAAGTCCATGATGAAAATGTGCGGCTGTCCGGAACGATCGGACGTGAAGACGATTTCGCGACCGGTCGGCGACCATGACGGTGACGTGTCGTCACGACCGTTAAAAGTCAACTGGGTTTTCTGCGTACCGTCGGGGCGAATACGATAGATTTCAAAATTGCCGGATTCGCTCGACCCATAGGCGACCCACTGTCCGTCGAGAGAAACCGACGGCGCGCTGTCGGTACGAGGCGTCTGAATGAAAGGTCGAACCTTGCCAGTCTCGAGATCATAGCGATAGATGTCTGCATCACCGTTACGGAACGACGTGAAGTATATGGTTTTTCCATCCGGCGCCCACGTCGGCGACATGTTCAAAGTCTGGTCACGTGTCAGGCTGCGAGCGTTGGCACCATCCCAATCCATGAGCCAGAGGTCCTTGTTCTGACCTGTCTTGACGACAAACGCAATTCTGGTCAGAAAGGAGCCTTCTTCCCCCGTCAGCATGCGGGTTATCCAGGCCGCAATTTCGTGGGCCGCGTCACGCACCTTGTCGGACTGGAACGTGAAATCGGAAATATGAATCGGGTCGCGCAGTGGTGGTTGGAAAATGGCGATCGAAGCCACCGACTTATCCCACTTGACCGAAACCGTGCCGCGAATTCTGGCCGCACTTGAACCTGTGAAGGTCATCAGCGTGTCAAACGTTCCTCCGACCTTCTTGACTTGAATGGTCGTGTCGGGCGGCAGATCTGACGGATCGATGACATTAAAGAACCCTGAGTAGGACAGGTCGCCCTTGATTAAATCTGACAATTGCCTCGGCAATTCGCCAATAAAGGCGCCATCACCGTCGGCAGTAAAGGGATAGACGACAACATCGAGTCTGCCAACGGAAGCAGTCTCGGTGCGCAGCGTAATTTGAGCAAGGCTCGCGCACGCTGACAGGAGAATGCAGAGACTAAGAACGCGCGCTCGGATTGACAACAAATTCAAAATTAATTCCTAATTCACCCTGATCATACTGCGGCGGCAGCGGCGGAAATTTTCCCGCAGCCCTCACCGCGCGTTCGGCGGCCTGATCGATTAACAAATTTTTCGAGGATTGAACCATCGTGATCGAAGACACCGTTCCATCACGCAGAATGACAAATCCAACAGTAGCCATTGTTCCAGCTCTTACGCCGGGCGGCGGGCGAAAATTACGTTCAATCTTGGACTGAATCAGTGCGAGATAGAAGTCGTAATCGAAACCGGGATTCTGCAGCTTCAGAGTACCGGCTTCACCAACAAGCTCTTTAGGCACCGGGTCACTCGAACGAACTTTTTTTTCTTTCGGAGGCTCGGGCTTTTTCTCTTCCTTGACCTTTTTCTTCGGCTCCTTCTTGGGAGTCTCGAGTGGCTTTTGAGTTTCCGGGACCTTGATGTCCTCGGCAATCTTGCTGGATTGTACGGGAACAGGTTTGGGTCGAATCAGTCTGACATTGGTGACATCCGGCAGCGGCCGTTTTACCTCAGTCTTGGCATAGCTTGCAACGATCAGCACCACAAGAAAAGCCGCGTGAAGCACGAGAGAGCCGATAAACGACTTCTTCATGAGCACTATCCCCGTCGGCCGGTCTGCGACTGCATCGGGTCGGCTACGAGACCGAGATCCGTGACTCCTACCTGCCGCAGCACATCTATCACGTGGAGAACTTTTTGGTAGGGAACTTCCTTGTCGGCCTGCAGGAAGACAGGTTCCTTGGACGCTCCATAAGTTTGCTCGAAGGCTATATCAAAGCTTGACTCGTCGACCTTGGTCTGGTCAATCAGGATCGAGCCGTCTTTCTTGACTGTAATCGTGATCCCCTCGTCGCTTTTCGACTCTGCCGTCGATGCCTGGGGTACGGCAACATCAACGGAGTTTTTCAGCATTGGAGCCGCAACCATGAAAATGATCAGCAGCACGAGCGTCACATCCACAAGCGCCGTGATGTTAATATCGGCCAGAGGTCTGTAGCTGATCTTGGTCAGCTGTCTTCCTCTGCCCTTTGCGGTGCGGTGCTCTTGCGGCAATCCTCCGGCGCCGGCCACTTCAGCTCACCACCGAACGGTTGCCGGTCACAGCCGTGCGCTTCAGCAATTGACGGTCAACCGCGAAGGCCAAATCATCCCCGAACGCTTCGGCTTTCTCCGCCTCTTTGCGCAGCCAATTCGAGAAGAAGTTGTAGGCAATCAGCGCAGGAATGGCAACGAAGAGTCCGAGTGCAGTTGCCACAAGTGCCTCTGCAATGCCGGGTGCGACCACCGCAATGCTGGCATTGCCCCAGATTCCGATTCGCTGAAAAGCGGAGATGATTCCCCAGACGGTTCCGAGCAGTCCAAGGAACGGGGCCGCAGCCGAACAGGTTGCCAGGAACGGCAGAAATCGTTCTGCACGGTTGAGGTGATGCGCCGCAGCACGGGCATATTCACGAGCGACCAGTTCTCCGTCCAGGTCATCCGGCAAACCACGGTCGAACAGTTCGCGATGGGCGTACATGTAAGCCCGGGCCGGAAAGGCGCTTCCGTAGCGGCGTGCCTCGCTAAACAGACTGCGCGGCTCGAAGTGCTTCCAGTTGTAGCCTTCAAAGCCCTTTGAGTCCTTGCGCACACGCATCCACATGACAACTTTGTCCAGAATTACTGTCCACGAAAGCACGGACATAATGGCCAGAATCAGCAGGACGAATTTGGCAAAAGGCGATGCTACAGTCAGCAACTGCCAAATACTCTCGTTACCGCCCATAGTGCAAACCTTTGTTCATCCTAAAGCTAAATTCCCAATTTGTCCCCGACATGCCATGGCCTACTTCATAAAATACAAATATATGAAAAACCTTAAGGAATGTCAAGAAAAATCGGTTTTAGGTTGTTCATTTTATAACGACTTAGCTTCAGGCCGCATGGTCTGTGAGAGGACGACTGGAGAGCACGGCTCGCCGAACGAAAGAACACCTGCCACTGGGGACAGTTTTGCGACAGCCATGAGATAGACCCAAATTGGCACTTCTTGCCCGTGAATCCAGGGAATCATAACCGGTTTGCCCCGGTATTCGTCCAGATTAATAGAGTTCAGCTTCTGGCGATAGTCACTTTCACGAACAATGCCTCCATCCAGCAGGTCTTCAAGGGGGAATCTGATAAGTTCCAATGTTGTTTATTTAAGCTTGACGAATGAGCCGCAAAGTGAATTCACGGTCACTAAGTTTCTCGATACGTATGGTGTCTCCGACGGACAGGTTATGTTCAGTTGTGAAGCGGGTCCAGCCATGCAGTTTCGAGCGGTTACGAAGCTGCATTTTCGAGCGGTCGATATCCGTTTCTATTGTGAACCCTAAGTCCGTCCGAAGTTTAATGGGAATACCTGGAGAGCCGTCTGCCTTTGAGACGGCATCCCGTGGAAAAAGTTCCAGAAAATCGAAGACATTCAGGTATCTTTCCATAAACCAAAGGTTTTCCTCGGTTACAGGGATGTCGCAATAAGTCTTGGAGGTCATGGAAAGTCAAAACGGGCCGGTTAAGGCCCGCCGAATAATGTTCCAAGCGAGGCAAGTGCGGTCACCTGCCAACGCCCGAGGTTGAATCAGGCTGAGAAGGACTGCCCGCAACCGCAGGAGCGCTTGGCATTGGGGTTCTTGAATACGAAACCCGATCCGTTCAGACCGTCTTCGTAGTCAATTTCGGTCCCGTTCAGGTACAGGTAGCTCTTCATATCGCAAACCAGCTTGATGCCGTCCTGCTCAAAGACTTGATCGTCTTCCGAAAGTTGGTTATCGAAACCGAGCACATAGTTCATGCCGCTGCAGCCGCCGCCGCGCACGCCCATGCGAAGATTCCAATCGCTCTTCTGCTCCTGCTCCATGATGGCCTTGACCTTGGAGTGAGCAGTTCCTGACAGTGTAATCATGGTGTGATTCTCCGTTATCTGAAAATTGAATTAAGTAATCGAGAAAAAAATCCTGACGGTTCAAGCCCCGGCCAGTACACCGCTTCGCATCAGCTCCTCTTGCGTTTCAGCTTTGTAGCTCGAACGCACGAGAGGACCGCTTTCGACATATTTCAGTCCCAGCGACTGCCCCAGTTCCTTGTACTCGCGGAACTGGTCAGGGTGGACATATTCGATGACCGGCAAATGACGGCGGGAAGGCTGCATGTATTGTCCGATCGTCAGCAGGTCACAACCGGCGTCCACAAGGTCGCGCATGACCTCCTTGACCTCCTGCGGAGTTTCGCCGAGACCGACCATGATGCCGGACTTGACTACCATTCCGTGACGTTTTGCGCGGGCAAGCGTGTCCAGGCTGCGCCAGTATTTCGCCTGCGGCCTTACCTGCAGGTGCAAACGGGCAACGGTTTCCATGTTATGCGCATAGACAGCAGGACCGGCGTCACAAACGGTCTTTACGCACTCAGGCTTACCCTTGAAATCCGGAACGAGGACTTCCAAGCGCGTCGATGGAGATAACTCCTTGCAGAGGCGAATGGTTTCAGCAATGTGTCCGGCTCCGCAATCGTCAAGCTCATCCCGATCGACCGAGGTAATAACGATGTATTTCAGATTGAATTCGCGCAGGGCTTCGGCGACGCGGCGCGGCTCTTCTTTATCGAGTGGAAGAGGTTTGCCTGTCTTGACATTGCAGAACCCGCACGAGCGCGTGCAGATATCGCCCATAATCATGATTGTTGCCGTGCCGCGCGACCAGCATTCGGCCATATTGGGGCAGGCCGCCTCTTCACACACGGTGAAGAGTTTTTGTCCGTGAATCAGTTCGCGCACTCCATGGAATTTCTTGGTGTGGCCGATTTTGATTTTCAGCCACTCCGGCTTCCGCGGCGACGCAGGAGTTGTGTCGGTTAGTACGGGTAGGGCTTGCAAGCTAACTATTCTCCTACAGCTTTCACCACGTAGAATTTCTCTTCATTTGTGGAAAAAGCGCTAATATCTAACAAGAAGGTATCGGCGGTAGCGCCGACAAAAGTTGCGTATGGGCCTTCAGAACTTAGCGCGCTGTAAACTTCATAACTTGCCGCTTCAACGGGATTCCAGTCAAGGCGGGCATCATCACCCGCAACCGAAATGACTAAGCCCTCCGGCGCCGGTGGTCCAAGACGAAACCATGCGCTGTATCCATCGCCTGTGTCGTTGCGCGTGTCCACCCAGCCGTAGTAGAAGCCGCCGTCATGTCTGAACGTTGCACTATTGTAATCACCCAGAAAATTCGTGACCGTCGGATTCGATTGAACGGAGGAAAGCGGAAAACTCTGTTCAAACGTCACGCCGCCATCGGTTGAAATCGTCGCATAAGGCAAATACAGGCAGCCTGCGGGGTCATCGCGGCGATCAAGCCAGCCGATGCCCAAGTGACCTGTTTCCGGATGAACACTCATCCATTGCCACCATTGCCACGTTCCGACAGGGCCGTCGTCCACGCGAACCGGCGCGCTCCATGTGGCACCGCCGTCAGCAGAACTGCTGAGCATCACATCTGGATCGGTGCCGTTAAAGGTAACCCAGCAGACATAGATCCAGCCGTGACGCGGACCGCCGGAGATGTCGCACGCGATCATAGGGTAGGACGGCGTGCGGAACGTTCCGCATGGATTTACCTGACCCCACAAGTCCCAAATTTGTGACACCGTAACATCGGTGCCCCATGTAACGCCTCCATCAAGTGATTTATCAACCTTGATGCGAGCGGTCCAGTAGTCCACGAAGACCACATAAACTTCTCCATTTGGTCCGGTGGCAGGACAGGAGAATTGACAGGCATCCGACTCGGAAACACGGACGGGTGCGGAATAACTTGCGCCGCCGTTCCTCGAGTAGGACAAGAAAATCGGAGAGCCGCCAGCCGCATAGAATCTTGTCCACGACACATAATGTGAGTTCACATGTGGCGAACCCGGCGACAAGTCACAGCAGGCATAGGGCTTATCTTCAAAATCCGCACCCGGCGCATTGATGTGTTCGGCAATCGGCACAGGGTCTGACCAGCTTATGCCGCTGTCAACGGAAGATTGGACATACAGTCCTCCGTCATCCGTCGTACGGTCAAAGGAAATGTAATTCGCGTAGAGTCGCCCCGTGCGGTCAATTGCCGCAACCGGATCACCGGACGCCTCAAACACTCCGGCAGGGCCTCTCGTGACCAGGGCATCATAGAACGAGTAACCGCCGTCAATGCTGACATAGAATCCCCCGGACGCATCACCGTTGCGGTAGTCGTTGGAACCGCCCATGACCAGACGCGGGTTCTGAATCCACGACGCCATCGTGATTTCATTTTGTCGTCTGCCGATTGTGTCTTGATTCATACGGACATTCGGGCCGCTGTCATCGAGCGGATTGGATGTTGCCCGAAAGTCAATCGGCAGAACATCAACTACTGCGGAGCGCGGCACATTGGGCCGTTCAGCTGACATAACAATACTCAAAGAGCAGCATACCATCAATAATACAAACATCGTATAACCTCGTCAATTCAAAGAACCGTCAGTCGGCGGTCAGGTGCTAATTACACTCGCAATCATCCTTTGTCATTTTTTCAAGCTCGCTCTGCTGCTGCAGGGATTCCCAATCGGTTGTATCGCGGAGTACGTCGGCACCGGTGCGTTCGCCAATCATATCCCGCACCTTTTCCAGCAGCCAATGCGGTGTTGAAGCTGAGCCTGTGACTCCAATCGTGTCTCCATCACGGAACCACGAATATTCAAGATCGTTTTCATCGACGATGAGGTGTGCGCGGTTGTTCATGCGCTTGCACACACCATAGAGAGCCTTTGTGTTAGAGCTTTTCGTGCCGCCAACCATGATGATAACATCCACCTGAGTTGCGAATTGCTCCAAATCTCCATCGCGACCGACCACAAAGCGGCAAAGGGTGTTTTCAACTTGAACTTCGACATCGCGGGCGTAATCTCTGATCCACCCGATCCGCTCTTCAAACCACTCTTTCGAAACGGTCGTCTGAGCAAGGATGAAGACTTTCTTATTTGGATCGAGTTGCAGACAGTCTTCGCGTTCGTAAACCACGAACGCCCTGTTGTCGCAATGACCCTTGATGCCAATCGTTTCGGGATGGTAAGGTTTGCCGATAATGACGACCTGTTCGCCCGCTTCATAGTGCTTGCGAGCAATATTCTGCGAACGGGTCACCACGGGGCACGTCCCGTCAATCAACTCGACACCGAGTTCCTTTGCCTTGGCGTAGGTTTCAGGTGGTTCGCCATGTGCACGAATCAGAACCTTTTGCGGACGCTGTTCGGCGGCCATTCCGCCATGGTCAATGGAAGACAATCCGCTTTTCTCGAGGCGCGCAATTTCAACTTCGTTGTGAATGATGTCACCGAGCGACACCAGCGGAAGTCCGGTGTCACTCATCACTTTTTCGGCCATCTTGACAACGCGTCGTACGCCGCCGCAGAAGCCAGCCCGCGGATCAACCAGGACTCTCATACTCATCTTCCGCTGTCCTCAGTTTGACCGGTGCGCATGAGCATCGAAGCGGGCAACTCGGCCTGAATTAATCCGGCGATGGCCTCTGAAATATGGCGTGGTGACAGTCCTGCGATTTCGAGAAGCTGAGTACGCGTGCCGTGTTCGATATAGCTATCCGGCAAATGCATTGCATGGAACAGATGCTCATGGCCGTTGGACTTCAAATACAAAGCCACTTGCGAACCGAGCCCGCCGTACCCTGTGCCTTCTTCCAGCGTCAGCACCGCTTCATGCGTGTCGAGCAGTTGAGACAACAGGACTTCGTCAAAAGGCTTGATGAAGCGTGCATTGATCAAAGTAACATTGAACTCTTCGGCAGCAATGACTTTGCGCGCCGCTTCCACCATCGTTCCTGCGGCAAGGACACAAACTCGTTTGCCTTCACGCAGCATCTCCCAGCTTCCAACTTTCAGCAGAGCAGGTGATTCATCCCAATTAATATGATCGGGAGCCTTATCTCGCGGGTAGCGAATGCCGAAGGGCCCTTCAGCCCAATTCAAGCCGGTGTGGATTAGGTTGCGAAGCTCTTGTCCGTCGCGAGGAGCACATACCACCATACCGGGAATGGTAGTCAAATAACCGAAATCATAACAGCCATGATGTGTCGGGCCGTCTTCACCGACGAGGCCGCCTCTGTCCATGCAAAACAGGACGGGCAAATGCTGGATGCCGCAATCATGCAAAATATGGTCATAGGCACGCTGCAAGAAAGTTGAGTAAATAGCGGCGACAGGTTT
Organism: bacterium; assembly: GCA_013360195.1. Lineage (NCBI taxonomy): Bacteria > bacterium. Next base: position 45,589 of record JABWCQ010000011.1, on the reverse strand, counting down.
TAATCCTTCGGCGGCCAATCCCGCGGCAAACGTGACGGCATGACCTTCTGCGATGCCTACGTCAAAGAACTGTTCAGGACATTCCTGCGAAAACTCGACAAGTCCGGTGCCTTCCTTCATCGCCGCGGTAATCACGCATACGCGTTTATCGCGCTTGGCCTCTTGAATCATTGCCTTGCCGAAAATGTTCATGTAAGCTTCGGTTTCCGGCTCGGGTTTCGCTTCGACCTTCGGCTCGACTTTGGCTGGTGCTTTCACCGCGTGCCATGTCACAGAATCCGCTTCTGCTACATCATAGCCTTTACCTTTTCTGGTCAGGAAATGAACCAGAACAGGGTGTTTGTGGTGGCTCTTGATGTTATTCAGAATTTCGACGGACTCCTTGATATTGTGTCCATCGAATGGTCCGAAATACTGGAACCCGAACTCTTCGAACAGCATTCCCGGCGAGACGAGGCTCTTCAGTGATGCTTCAAAGCGTCCGGCAAAGCTGCGCATCGTATCCTTGCCGACCGGAGACTTACCCATCATCTCCCACATCTCGTCCTTGATTTTGCCAAGCAGCGGATTGGTTTCCATTTTGGCCAGAAACTTTGGGACGGCACCCACGTTCGGCGAGATGGACATTCTGTTGTCATTCAGAATGATGGTAATGTCACGGCCTGAGTGTCCGGCGTTGTTTAGCGCTTCAAACGCAAGTCCGCCGGTCATGCCGCCGTCACCAATCACAGCGACGACGCTATGTTTTTCGCCTTTGATGTCGCGAGCTACGGCCATCCCGAATGCCGCTGAAAGCGACGTGGACGCATGGCCGGCTCCAAACGAATCAAACTCACTTTCATTGCGTTTCAGAAAGCCTGACAATCCCCCCTTGCGGCGGATAGTGCCAAGCTTGTCCCTTCGGCCGGTGAGAATCTTATGAATGTAACCCTGATGACCGACGTCCCACACGATCCGGTCTTCGGGCGTGTTGTAGACGTAGTGGAGGGCGGTAGTCAGTTCAACGACACCGAGCGATGCGGCCAAATGCCCGCCGACTGCGTTGATGGTGTCCCACAGATAGCGTCGAAGTTCGGTGCAGACAATCTCAAGCTCCTCAACATTCAACCTGCGCAATTCCGCCGGGGAATCAATACGCGAAAGAAGAGGATAGAGTTCGGCGTTGAAAGTACTCAAGAGTTGACTCCTGCGGGTTCCTGCGCAGCGCGCGGAACAGCCGTTGCCGGTGACGCAGGCGGCTGTTGTTTGTAGTTCATGTTGCCCCACTTTCCTTTCAGCTGCATGGCCACCCAACCGAGGAAGATCGCTTCAATAACGAGGTAAGCATAGGCTTCCCACGGAATACCCGGCGAGGAACCGGCGCCGTAGCTGTGCAGTCCGGAAAGGTAGAAGTTCACACCGTAATAAGTCATCACCACAACAGGAAATGCGGCTACCGAGACAAACGCAAGCCCTTTCCAGTTCAACCATCCCGCGCTGCGACCGTGCAGGAAGGCGATATAGACGAACCACGTAATCAACGCCCACGTTTCTTTCGGATCCCAGCCCCAGAAGCGTCCCCAGCTTGAGTCCGCCCAAACCGCGCCGAGCAGAATTCCGAAAATGAGAATGACGCATCCGACCTGCATCACATGCAAATTGGCCGACGCCATCTTTGCAAGTGTTGGGCTGATTTGCCCCTTTGACTTCACTGCGCCGATAAGGACAACATGGCCGATGACCATGGCAATGGCCAGACAGGCGTAACTCGTCAGAATCGTTATGACGTGATAGATGAGCCAGTAGCTCTGCAAAGCTGGAACGAGCGGATTGATGCCGCGGTCGAGATTCGCGTAATGCGCAAGCCAAAGCACAATTCCACCCATCAGCGAACCGGACAGGCCGAAAATCTTGTCTCTCCGGACGAGTTCGTAGATCAGTGCGATGATAACGAGCGACCAGCCGATAGCCATCAGCGATTCGTACATGTTTGACCACGGTGCGCGTCCGCCGATCATCCAGCGCATGATCATCCCGATTGAAAAGAACATCAATCCGCCGACCATACCAATCAGGGCGGATGATCGCATTCTGGCGAATCGCTGCGTGTAACTTAGAGCAAACAGCACTGCCGCGGCGAGCAGTAGAATCCGCGACCAGAAAAAGGGAGCGAGACTGTTAAAAGTCACTTCAAGGCTATTGTGGGCCTCGATCTCAGGTTGATTTGCCAGAAGTTTATGCTGCGTCTCGACAAAGAGATTCGCTGAAGTATTGAACATATCCGGGCGGTTGTCAAGCACGGAATGAAACATGCCTGCCCAGGCCAGACCGAAGGCGGACATTTCTTCACTAATCCCGACAGCATTCATCGAGTCACGCTCGAGCTTGGCCAGAAGTTCGGGCATGGACATCCATTCCTTTGTCTTGGCATCACCTTCCTGCGGCGGAACGAACGAAGGAAGTTCATGCTGGAACACGAGCGACAGCGTGTTCACTTTGTGCAGGATTTCGTTGGCCTTGCTTTGTGTGAACGTGAGCTTCTCGTTCGCCTTCTGTGCCTCTTGAGCCTCCATGACGATCTGCATCAGTCGCGGTTTGGAATGCAGCTCCTGAATTGAATACATGTTGCCGTGTCCGCCGGGTAGGTCGAGTTCGCGGCTCAAATCTCCTTTGGGCAAATAGATGAGCGGCATATCCGACCAGCGGCTGCCGTCAGCCATCCAGCGGAAATATGTCTCCACGGGATGCTGGCCTTCATATTTGTCACGGCCAGTAAGATCGGACACCAGCTCGCGTGCGAACGTGTCCAGTGGTTTCAGGCGGCCGCCGTCTTGCACGACGATTTGACCGGCGATCTTCCAGTCATAGTCTTCGGCATGTGCAAACGACAGCGAGAAAAGCAAAGCCGTGATCAGGAATGCGAACTTCTTCATGCGGGGATTCCCTCTTTGTTCGTGGGAGAATCGGCCATAAGCTCTTGTGTCATCTCCGTGTTTTCAGCAAGCGGCATTATCGGTCCGCGCGGTGCGGGCGGAAATTTCCTTTTCAGCCACGGCTTCAGAAAGATAATACCCGCCATGGAAAGTACAAGCAGGCTTCCCCCGACATACATGTAGGGAATGCCCGGGTCGTAGGATACACCAAGAACCGTTGCCTGTCTGCCGTCCGGCAGGTCAATCCACGATGCCTGGCTGATCTTGTAGCCTTTGTAAACGAGAGGATGATTCAAAATGACATCCCACTCGATCTTTTCGGGATTGCCGGGGTCATCCACAATTACATGCGATTTGAACAGGGAGGTCATGCCCGTGCCGGGATACATTACCTGTTCAAAAGCCACACAGTGAACTCCAAACGGGAGCTGCCGCTCTTCTCCGATTGTGGTTTCCCAATTCTCGAAGTCCAGCTGCTCCAGTCCGAAGCGGTTTTCGGTTTCACCCTCCAGAATGACCATTTGTCCTTGCAGTCCGAAGCGGTTCGTAATGAGCGACGCCGCCATAATCAGGAGCAGGGAAACGTGTGTGAGCAGCCACGGATATTGGTGAGGATAGTAGGGAGCCCGCCTGAGCGTGCAGCCGATGAGATTGAGTGCGAGCAGAACGGTCAAAACGTCAAACCACCAGGTGCGGTAAATTAGAATTCGCGCCGCACCATTGGAGTATACGGTTTCAATCCAGGTTCCGTAGGCCATTGCAATGCCGAAAATCAGCAGCAGAACAATGGTGAGTTTGACTGAAGAGAATATCAGCCAAATCCGATCAAGTATGTTTGTCAAGACACCAGTCCTTTATGAGACAATGACAACTTCGCGCAGACCCTCGACTTTTTCAAGCAGAGTCCGGCGCACACCGCCTTCCATCGCCGAAAGTGAGCCGCCGCAGCCTTCGCATCCTCCGCCCATCGACACCGTCGCGATACCCTCTTTCAAGGAGATCAATTGCGCGTCTCCGCCTTCCGATTGAAAAATCGGGCGGAACATATCCAGCAGTTTCGTGACCTTCTGCGACAATTCGAGATCGAGGTCGGTGGTCGTTTCAACATTGCTCATGTAAATTCCCTATTGATCTGCTTCAAATTTCCTATTTGCAATCAGTCATACAACTCGATTTTAACGTCCTTGCGGTCATATCCCATTTCGGTCAGATGCGCGCGCGCGTCGTCAAGCATGGCGCGCCAGCCGCAGAGATAGAAAGTGCACGGACGCTTATCGGCAAAAAACTTCGTGTAATGCACATGCACGTGCCCTTGCGGCCCGTGCCAATCGTGCTGTCTTGACAACACGGGGAAGAAGTGCAATCCGAATTGCCTGCGCATGTGTTCGAAATCATCGCGATAGAGAATGTCAGACTCGTGGCGGTTGCCGAAAAACAGGCTGACCGGGGCCTTGATAATACCGCGCGCGTAGCCGTCAAGCAGCATGGAGCGAAATGGCGCAATCCCGACTCCTGTGGAAATGAAACAGGTTTCCTTCTCCACAACATCCGGCAGCACAAATCGGCCGAGAGCATCGGACCCCTTCAGAATTGAACCGACTTTAACGTCTTCAAACAGGTAGCGAGTTGCCAATCCGTCCGGCACGCGGCCCACACACAACTGAAACGAATTCCCTCCGTCCGGCGCCGAAGCGATGGAATAGCTGCGGCGGGTGACTTTCGCATCAATCGGAAAATCTATCTGAACGAACTGCCCGGCTTGAAACCTGTAGGAGTCGCGGCCCGGCACACGTAAGTCAAACAATTTGACAGTCGGCGTCGCATCCACGATTCGCGTCACTTCCACGTCAAAGAACAGATACTTCGGCCCCTTCCGAGGCTCCACTTGAATATTTTCGACTAAGCTGCTCAATGTTCTCTGGGTTCTGATTTCCCCCCGGTCTTCCGGGGGGATAAAGGGGGGTCAAACTGTCAAATCGTCTCTAACGTAACTTTCGTCTTCTCGTTCAAGACATTGCCCGTATTCACGGTCGTCGCGCGCTCAAACAAAATCAAATGGACTTCTTCTTCGGAGACAGGACAATGCTCAACACCGTGTGGGATTAAGATCATTTCGCCTTCATTCACGGTCACGTCTCCGTCGCGCAATTTCATCACGAGCGAGCCTTTGACGACCAGGAAGAGTTCGTCTTCTTCCTCGTGATGGTGCCACACAAAATCACCCTTGAGCTTGACGAACTTCACCGCGCATTCATTGACCATCGCCGCGATGCGCGGATTCTCGTAGTCATGAATTTGGGAGAAAGTGGAGGCTATGGATATTTTGGCGGGCATGTTTGACAACAAATTACTTGACAACTTCCCAAAACGAAACTCGGGCAACCTGATGAACAGGGTGAATGAGTCCAGTACAAACCACTTCTTCTCTTTTAGAGAGTTCCACTCCTAATATAGACTTCGCAAGTATTTCAAAACCGCGTAAACACGGTTCGAGAGGGGTCTTGCAAGGATTGTGCTCGTAGCCGACAACGAGAATTCCGCGACGTTCCTGCCGTTCGCTCCTTAAGAGCTTCAAACAGTCCCCTAAGCAACTTTCATTGCCAGCGTAGGGATGAAGAAGATTCTGCGACCAATTTTCCGCGATTCTGTTATTGTCGCCGTAAGGTCGAAGCAGTTTGACTTCTATCTGCCAGTCGCCTTCTATTAGCAAATCTGGCGTTCGTTTAGTTCTTGCCCTTCCCCAACTTTCAGGCTTGGAGTCACGAAGAATGCTCATGGCGGCTTTCACCATCGCGTCTTCAGAGTGGGGGCCAACGCCCGGACGGTAATCCTTGAAAACTGCCCCGCCAGCGTCGAATTTCACGAGTGCGCTGGCAAAGTCTTCAACCAACTCTAGGTTAGACAGCACCATCCGCTCCCTTCCTTACGCACTCGCCACAAACCTAACTTTCCCGCTCGGTCGCATCGAAACGTCATAAAGCTCCGCTTCTCGAAGCAATGCCGGAATCAATTCATCTTCAGGCAGCGTGGCGACAACTTTGCCGTCTTTCATCAACAGGCCCTTGCCTTTGCCGCCGACGACGGCGAGGTCTGCTTCGCGGGCTTCTCCGGGGCCGTTGACGACACAGCCCATGACGGCGATATGCAAAGGTTTCTCTATCTTGGCTACAGCTTTCTCCACTCGCGCGGTCAAGTCAAGCAGATCGACCTCGCACCTTCCGCACGACGGACAGGCAACAAGGTTGACTCCTTTCGTGCGCAGACCCAGCGCCTTCAAGATCTCCCAGGCAACACGCACCTCTTCAACCGGATCCGCGGTCAGGGACACACGCAGAGTCTCTCCGATTCCATTCTGAAGCAAGTAGCCAATTCCCAATGCCGACTTGATCGAACCGGTAAAGATTGGGCCAGCCTCAGTTACGCCTAGATGCAGCGGATAGTCACTGCGCTCGCGGAACAACGTGTAGGCCTCAATCATGCGCGGCACATTGGAAGCCTTGAGCGAAACCGTAAGATTCGTAAAGCCTTCGTCCTCCAGCCATTGAACATGCCGCAAAGCCGACTCCACCATGCCCATGGGAGTCGGACCTTGATATTTGTCAATCAGGTCTTTTTCAAGCGAGCCGGAGTTCACTCCCACACGCATCGCGATTCCCGCGTCAAGCGCCGCCTTCGTGACCACCTTCGCGCGGCCTTCGCCGCCAAGGTTGCCCGGATTAATGCGAATCTTGTCCACGCCGGCATCAATCGCCTTCAATGCAAGCTTGTAGTGAAAATGTATGTCCGCGACGAGTGGCACCCGCATATTCTTCTTGATTTCGGAAAGTGCCGCCGCAGCTTCGTCATCGGGAACGGCTACGCGAATGATCTCGCATCCGGCCTCTTCAAGCCGATGGATTTGCTCGAGGGTGGCTTTTGCGTCCCGAGTATCCGTGAGGGTCATGGATTGAATTGCCACCGGATGCTCTCCTCCGATCGTGACCGAGCCGATGCGGCATTCGCGCACGCGCTTGTGCCGGAACGATTGAGGAGTGAATTCGCCCAAAACCGGAAGAGCCGTTCCTCCTCCCGGTTTGTCCGTGCATTTGCCTTTCAGCGGCAATTCAAACAAAGTCATTTTCTAATATGACAATTTTAATCAGCTTTGACAATCCTGTAATCTGCTAATATACACTCCTTGACCGGAAATGTCAATTTTTAGGTATCCCTCGACCCATTGTTTTTTCAACTATTTGGGTCAGGGAAAGTTTCCCAAAATCAGTTCCACCAAGCCTCCCGGAAAGCAAATTTTTCGTGCCAGTTGCGGGTTCATTGCAATTCCCAAACACTTTTCGTAAACTGCTAGTAATCAAAACTTAGGAGCAATCGTGCAAGTAGTCTGGTTAGGATTGATACTTATCGGTGTAATTACCGCGATGTTTACGGGCAAGATGGCCGAAGTGACGAAAGCGACTGTGGAAGCGGCGAAGACGTCGGTGGAATTGTGCATTGGCTTGATCGGAATAATGGCTTTGTGGTTGGGATTTATGAGGTTAGCAGAGAAAGCCGGGCTTGTGCAAGGGCTTGCTAAACTCATGAAACCGGTTATGCGGCGGCTGTTCCCAGATGTGCCTCCCGAGCACCCGGCGATGGGGTCAATGTTGTCGAATTTGGCCGCCAATATGTTGGGCTTAGGAAACTCGGCGACAGCACTTGGACTGAAAGCCATGCAGGACCTCAAGAGCTTGAGCAAGCTGGGGGACACGGCCACCAACGCGATGGCAACGTTCCTCGCAATGAACTCTGCTTCAATCACGTTGATACCAGCTACGGTGATTGCGATGAGGACCTCAGCCGGATCACAAAATCCCACAGGAATCATCGGTCCGACGCTTCTTGCAACGATAATCTCAATGGCTGCGAGTCTCATAGCTGTGAAACTGCTTGAACGACGCCGCATGTACAAACAGCCAAGCGAGGAAACGGCGGAATGAAGGACGCTTTATTCGCCGTGATGCAAACGGCATCCGATTGGGCGGTGCCGGTGCTGTTTCTCATAATCGCTGCTGCGGCGATGTTCAAGCGAGTGAGAGTGTACGAGGAGTTCATTGAGGGGGCAAAGGAAGGCTTTAACGTCGGAGTGCGCATCATTCCCTACGTTGTTGCAATCCTCTGTGCAATCGCAATATTCCGCGCCTCAGGTGCACTGGATGCGGTCGTCAGCGCACTGAGTCCTGTCCTTTCCCCGCTGAGTATACCACCGGAAATCCTGCCCATGGCAATCATTCGCCCGATGTCGGGATCCGGCGCACTTGGCGTTCTCTCCGAGGGACTAACTGCACATGGGCCGGATTCACTGATTGGAAATATGATGTCTGTTCTGATGGGTTCAACGGAAACAACGTTCTATGTCCTCGCCGTCTATTTTGGCTCTGTGGCAGTTCGCCGCACCCGGCACACGCTGGCCGCATGTCTGATAGGCGACGTTACGGGAATACTTGCAGCAATTTACATCAGCAATTTTTTCTTCAAATAACACAATTCGATGAGACCCATGCTTCGAATAACTCTGCTCCTTGTCTTGGCCTCCAGTCTATTGGCCAAGGAAACTGCCGTAACTTCCTGGAAGTTCTCGGATCCGATTCCGCTTGCGCCGGTGATGTTCGGCGATTCAGCGGTAAAAACCTCCGACTTGCTGGAACAAGTCAAGGTGGAATTGAATAAGGCAAACCGGCTCACAACAGTTGAGGCAGACCCGGTCGAGTTCTTGAGATTTTCGACGTCTGTTGATCGCGCGGCAGTGCTTGCGCAGTCCTATTTGTCAGCGGACGGGTATGTCAAAACAACTCTCGAAGTGTCAGGGTCGCGGCCACTTGTTGTATATGCCGGCGGCAAGGAGGTTGCCAAAGCCACTAGCGCGGACAGCGGCCGTTATGTTGCCTCTGGCGAACTCATCTTGGACCGCACACGTACTGAACTGCTGATTCTAACAGTCTCACAGAAGCAGGACAGCGGCGATTGGCAGATTGGCGCCAAGGTCAAACAGGACACGGTCTCCAACAGAGTTGTACTCGTAGGCACAACATTGCCGGAACGTCCTGCCCATTTCCGATATGATGCGAAGCTCGAAGACTACAGCTCGCTTGTGATGTCGCCGGACGGAAAACACCTCTTGTTCAAGAGATCCGTCCGGGAAGGTGAAGAGCATAGGCAGAAGTCGTGGTTTGAGCTTTGGCAACTCGACAAGTCCGCACTCTACTACACGTTTTCCGAAGACCGAGTCTCGGCTTTTGCTTTTTCAGACGATGGAAAGAAACTGTACTTCAAGAAGAGTATGGACGACGGGAGTGAAATCTGGTCCTTTGACATGTCCACCAAGGCCTTGACACATCTCTTGCCGGCAATTAAGGATCTTGAAAGTTTCAAAGTTGTCCCGTCCGGGCGCGAGATTTTTTACAGTCGCTCTGAAGAAAAGCCTGAAAACAAGTCCGGATACGACCTGTTTCGCGACATGGACGACAGACCAACGGGCTATAACAACCGCAGGGAGCTTTTTGCTGCTGAAATTGGAAGCGGGCTTACGCGGCAACTGACAAAGGCTGGTGAATTCGAGATCCAGAAGTGGTCGGTGTCACCTTCCGGTGAACGCATTTTACTGGTAAACAACATACCGAAGCTTGGCCGACCTTACATGAGGCAGGAATTCTGGACGCTTGACGTCTTATCCGGCAAAGCAGCCAAAGTATTGAATCGGTCGCTTCTTGAGTATCCGCAAAACATAGCATGGATAGATGAGAATAACATTGCCTACTGTGCAGGTTCGCACGACGCGTCACCTGAGGATACAACGTACCACAATGTGAATCAGCTGCGTCTGTACACGCTGAATTTGAGCACGGGTGAGCATAAAAACCTCACGGCAAATCAGGATTTTTCCGTTAACGACGAGGGCGGACACCAGCGGATCTTGTTTAACCCACGCGACCGGAAACTGTATGCGCATGTGTGCTACCGCGGTGAGCGGCAGTTTGCAGGAATTTCACTGGATGGCAAAAACGTGACGTATCGAGCGGTCAAGACCAGCTTTGATTTCACGGATGATCCGGCATATGCCAAAGACGGATCACGTGTTGCCTATGTCGCCTCGGACTACAATTCTCCCAAGGCGGTCTACGTCAATTCTCTCTCCACTCCCGCTGAACGGGCTATCGTGATGACAAATCAGGTGACAGCATCGCAGTGGGAATTAGGAACCATGGAAGAGTGGAATTTCACAAACCGGCTGGGTATTGAGATTGACGGTTGGCTGTACAAGCCCGCCGATTTCACTCCCGACAGGAAGTGGCCGCTGATCGTCTATTTCTACGCCGGAGTATCTCCGCGCGATGAGCGGTTCAGCGTTCAGAACCAGCTTTGGCTTGCCAATGGCTATGTGGTCTATGTGTTGAACACAGTCGGCGCAGTGGGGCGGGGACAGGAGTTTGCGGACTACCACGCCGGTGATTGGGGAACGGAGGCTACGCAGGACGTCATTGAAGGGACGCAAAAACTTCTGGCGGCGCATCCTTACTTGGACAGCGAACGCATGGGCTGTTATGGCGGCAGCTACGGCGGCTTCATTACACTTGATTTGCTGACCAAAACAAAGATGTTCAAAGTCGCCATTGATATGTACGGAATTTCGAATATCACCAATTACTTCGGCGGCGGCACGTGGGGATATTGGTACAGCGACCTTGCTTCTCCCGGGCAATTCCCGTGGAGTGATCGAGATGTCTACGTGGAAAAGTCTCCCATCTACAATGCAGACAAAATTGCGACACCGTTGTTAATCCTGCATGGTGGGAATGATACGAACGTGCCGTGGCTGGAATCAGACCAAATGTTTGTTGCGCTGAAACTCCTCGGCAGGGACGTTGTATACGCGCGCTTCCAGAACGAGACCCACAATATCAACAGCAAGTACGAGAATCTAATCTTGCATCGGCAGATGATGCTGGAGTGGTTTGACAAGTATTTGAAAGACCAGCCGGAGGCTTGGGAGGCTCGAATGAGCACATGGAAGTAAGCGGCTCCTGGCCATCGCGAAGGTCACTTGTTTCCCTCAATTGTACGGTCAGAAATGAGGCGAAATCGAGGCCTTGAGCAGTTCACGAGAACTTCAATCTTATAAGACATTGTTTTTTAAGAGAAAGGCGACTCGGGCTTTTGTAGTCATGTCGCCTTTTTCCAGTCGAGAAATGTAAATTGAGCCACCGTCATACTTGCATGGCCCCGCTCGTTTCCTTACTTTAGCATGAATTAGCCCAGCCGGTCCCGACCGGCGGTCAGCCGCAACCAAATGTACGAAATTGGAGGAGCCTTCATGGCAAGTAGACCAGGACTGTTTCTTAGCGCCTTCACCTTACTTGCTTTCTCATGCGTGGTATTTGCCACACAAGAGAGCCGCGGACCAATATACTCAACGTTCCAAGGGAATGGAGCGGCACTCGAGGTCAGCAAGACTGGCCCTGAGTACACCTCGATTCGCTTTGACGGAAGTAATCTGGAACGCCAGACTCTCGTAAGGGAATTCGAGAATTACGACTTCATCGGCATTGACGGAGAAGCGATCATCACGGAAGATGGTTCACCCGCATTGCCGCACGTGTCGCGATTCTATCGCATTCCGGCCACCGGTGGGGTGGACCTTGTGGTGATGAGTGCCGAGTACGAACTCATCGATAACTACAATCCGCTGCCCTACACTGCTGAAGGCCACGAATTCCGCAAAGAAAGCCGCAATCCGAACATTTTCAATCGGGACGAGTGGTTCCCTGCCAATATCGCCGAAATGTCCGAACCGATGATTATGCGCGATTTCCGCGTAGTCACCGTTCGCATCAATCCGGTTCAGGTGAATCCTGTGACCGGTCAGGCACGCGTTTATCGTGATATTCAAGTGGATATCGTGCCAAACAACGAGCCCGGTTTCAACGAAATTGAACGTGTCCGCCGCCCGTCCGGTTCATGGACGCCGATTTATCAGCAGCTGATTGAGAACCTCGATGACGCCGCGTTAGATGACGCGACCACGACTCCCGGCACCTACATGATTTTCGCCCGCACGAACGATCAGGTGAATCCGTGGGTGGACAGTCTCGCCCTGTGGAAGAAGCGCTCTGGACATGATGTGTTGGTGATGCAGGCTGCCAACTGGTCGGCATCGCAGATTATCACGGAAATCCGTGACGCATGGCTTGAAGCCCCCGATGAGAGCCCGCTGGAATATGTCTGCCTCATTGGCGATCCGCAGGCGAGCTGGGGACTTCCGGTTTCCGGTGGCTCCGATTATGACCACGGCTATGCGCTGGCAAACACGCTCGATGACATCGAGGATATCGGTGTCGGCCGTTTTTGCGCCTCGAGCGGAACCGACCTTGCAAATATCTTCGGCAAGACCGTCGGCTACGAGCGCAATCCGCACATGGCCGATCCGACTTGGTTCCGCAAGGCATTTCTTTATGCAGGAATCAGTTTGGAGTTGACGTCTAATTACACGACCTTCCAATGGATGGCTGACATGCTGAAGCGTAACACCGCCATCGACTCGGTCTATTTGCTCACGCACAGCGGAAATCAGGTCAATAACTCGGATATTACCAGCCAACTGAATGCTGGCCGCGGAATTTTCCTTTGGCGCGGAAGTTGGATTGGGGGTATGGGAAATGAAGTCGCCGGACAATGCAACAATGGCGCCCGAACACCGATTTGCTTGACTGTAACTTGTGCCACAGGTTCCTTTGAGTTTGGAACAGCCCTTTCCGAGTCATGGGTTCTCGCCGGTACCGCCGCCTCTCCCAAAGGGGGCGTGACAGGACTTGGCATGGCCACATCAGGAACCCACCCGCCGGAAAATCTGTGTGTAACGGGTGGATTGGGATACGCAATTGCGGTAACAGAAACCGAGCACATTGGACACTGTGTAAATCAAGCGAAGGCTTGGCTTGTCCCGACCTTTGGAGCAGGCTCGTTGTCACAGCAAAATTTCACTCGCTGGTTCAACCTGATGGGTGACCCCGGACTGTCGATTTGGACAGATACTCCGCAGATTGTGGACGTCACTCATTCCGGTTCCTTGAATGTCGGCGCGCGTTCGTTGTCAGTCCATGTCGCGGATGATGCTTCTGGCGACCCGGTTGAAGGTGCGCTCGTTACGGCGTGGAAGGGCACGGATTGCTATGTCAAGGGCTTGACGGATGCAAATGGCGATGTCGTACTTCCGATTCAAGTTCTTTCTGCCGGCAACTTGATGTTGACGGTAACCAAGCGCAATTTGAAACCGTATCTTGTAGACATTCCGTGCGCAGTGGTGGCCGAAAACGTCTCACTGTTCTCGCTGACCGTTGACGATGATAATGCCGGCGGAACGCAGGGGAATGGCAACGGTGTCATCAACCCCGGCGAAACGGTTGATCTTGGTGTCATGATGCAGAACTCTGGCAACTCGGTCACGGTTTCCGGAATCAGCGCCAATCTTTCAACTACAAATACTCGTGCTACAGTTGTGCAAGGCACGTCCACCTTCCCGGATTTAGCCCCGGGTGCGCAGGCCATGGGTGTCTCTCCCTATCGAATGACGTTCAGCAACAGCCTGCAGCACAATGAAATCGTGCCGCTTCGCTTCGCGGTTACGTCGTCAGGGACTCCAACGACCAGCACGGTAAATTACAGCATTGTTGCCGCCAAACTGGATTATGTCAGCCACGCATTCCAAGGCGGTGCCTTTACGCCCGGGACAACCCGTAACCTTACGGTAACGGTGCGTAATAACGGCGTGATACCTTTGACAGGTGTGACAGCAACGTTGATTTCAGGCAGTCCATTTGTTGCCGCGACAGTCAATACAGCCACGTATGGCGACATCAATCCCAATGCGCAGGTCGTCAACACGGCCAGCCCGTTCACGTTGAATTCCAACAGTCTGACCTTCCCGGGACATCAGGCGCGCATGACACTGATCGTTTCGGGGAACGGTGGATTTGCCGATACGACATACTTCAATGTCGCGGTTGGCACGGCAGCAGCGAATGATCCATGCGGTCCCGATGCTTACGGCTATTATGCCTACGACAATACTGACGTTAACTACGAGTTGCACCCGACCTATAACTGGGTGGATATCAGTCAGGGTCTGGGTACAAACTTGAATCTCGCGGATCCGGGTGAGAAAACGCAGATTACGCAGATTTTCGGCGTCGCCCGTCCGTTGCCCTTCCCGTTCCGTTACTATGGTGTCGATTATGACACGCTAACTGTGACTGCAAGCGGAACGTTGGCCTTCGGTAACCAAGCTTGGGCTGACCACTTCCGCAACTATCCGATACCTGCCCAGACCTCGCCGCGTGCGATGATTGCGCCGTATTGGGACGACCTGAAAACAAGCGGCGCCGGACAAGGTGTCTGGTGGTATCATGATGCCGCCAACAATCGTCTGATTATCCAGTGGAAAGCCTCCGCGGGCGGCTCCGGATTCAGCCAGGCAAATTTGAATTTCCAGGTCATTCTGCTTGGACAGGACTTAACGCCGACACTTGACGGCAATGGCCGAATACTGATTCAGTACAACGATGTGACGATGAACCTGAGCGGCGCATTCGGCTCAGAGATTTCCGGTTCTTCGATTGGTATACAGGATGAATCGCAGACGGTCGGATTGCAGCTCGCCTATCGCGACCAGCTCTCTCCGGGCTGCGCAAGCGTCGTGGACAGCCGGGCCATTCTGATTACGACCGATGCGCGCAACCTGTTTGGTGCGGTGACCGGTTCAGTGCAGGACGAAGAAACCGGTTTGCCGATGACGGATGTCACCGTGTCCATCGACGGTCATAACTACAGCACGACGACTGATGTTGACGGAAACTACTTCCTGAGCAACGTTCTGATCGGTGAGTATACCGTGCGCGTGCATAAGGTCGGCTATAACGATGCGACAATCGGCAGCGTGCTTGTGGAACTCGACGACACCGTGACGGTGAACTTTAGCATGCTGCATCCGGAAATTGATTTGTCGGATGACGCCTTGACTATTGCCTATCCCGCGCAATCTTCGACATCTTTCAATATCATTAATGACGGCAACGGCCCGCTCGATTACAGTATCCGCATGGCCTACACCCAAAATGGTGAAGAAATCGGCAACTGGGATGCCGTGCAGCACGTTGACCTCTCCACGCAGACGAGTGACTTCCAGATGCTCGGCTGCGAGTTCGTCAATGACTACTGGTTTGTAACAGGCGGCAGCGGACCGGTTGGAACAAACTTCATTTATCGCTTCAATCGCGATGGTGAATATGTGCCGCCCGCGATTCCGCAGCCGTCCGTCTCTGCCTTCGGATGGTATGACCTTGCGTTTGACGGTCAGTACATCTATGGTTCGGAAGACGGCACCGGCGAAATCGTTGGCATTGACTTTGACGGAGCTGTACATGCGACAATTCCAAGTCCGTTGAATCCGACGCGCGCGATTGCCTACGATCCGTTGCTGGATCGCTTTTGGATTGGAGACTTCACTCAGAATATCTACTCGATTGACCGCGACGGCAACGTTTTTGCGCAAATCCTGAATGAAGGTGCAGAAGAGCTTGCAGTTACCGGTTTGGCGTGGTGGCCGCAGGATCCGGATGGTTACAAGTTGTACGTGTTCAGCCGTGACGGCGGAAACAATCAGACTCGTGTCACCCGCATTCATCCTGTCACTTATGCCCGCGAACACGTGACTGTTCTTGAAGGCACGGAATACACCGCCGGTGGATGCGCCATCACGTCAGATTACAATGATATGATGGTGACATTTGGCGCCGTGCTGCAGAATAACACCGGTGACCGTCTCGGCGTGTACCAGATGAAGTTTGATCAGGATTGGGCTCAAATTACTCCGGCGGCCGGTTCAGTACCCGGCGCCGATCAGCGTGAGATCACAGTGAACGCGAATCTTGATGGATTCCGCACGGCCGTTCACACGTTGAAACTCTATTTGACCAATGACGTGCTCGACACGTTAATAGAAATTCCGGTCACGATTGACATCGCGGTTTCCGCTGGAGATGGCCCGGGCGATGGGCTGCTTCCGCGCGAGTATTCGCTCTCGCAGAACTTCCCGAATCCATTCAATCCAAGCACAACGATTCAGTACACTCTGAAGGAAGCCGGTCAAACCACGTTGAGTGTGTACAATATCACCGGCCGCAAAGTGGCGGAGTTGGTCAACGGCAGGCAGGAAGCCGGAGCCTACACGGTGAACTTTAATGCCGCGAATTTGCCCTCTGGAATGTACTTCTATCGTCTTGAAAGCGGCAGCTACTCGCAGGCCGCCAAGATGATACTGCTGAAATAGGCACATACACGTTGGCAACGCGAAGCGGGATGAGCCTCAGGCCATCCCGCTTTGATTTTGCGGGATTTGCAGGAATAGTCTGAATTCATTACCTTTGGAAATCGCCCAATATACAGTTTGAAAATTGAGAATCGCTTACGTTCATAGTCGCGCCTTTCCCTCCGTGGATGCAAACGTCGTTCAGGTCGTACAGATGTGTCGTGCCTTTCAGTCTCTTGGCAATGATGTCACGTTGTTCATACCTCGACACGCCGACTTTGCGTCTGATTCAGAAGCACTGTCGCGCGCTCGTGAACTGTTTGGAAGCCCACTCGGCTTCGAGGTCTCCTTTGTGCAGCGCAGGAAAGTCTTCGGTCGGATGGAAGTTCTCGGGAGCGTGCGCAGTACCCTGGATGCATTGAAGCGGCAGCCGCAGGATCTTGTGTATAGCCGTAACCCGTGGTCGGTTCCTCTGCTTCGCCGCACTGGAACTCCGTTCATTTGGGAAGCGCACGAAGAGAACGTCCACAAACGCTCGAAACTTCTCGGTTGGCTGCTGCAGCGCCTGATTGTCAGAACATCCCGGACATCGCAGATGGTCAAGGTGGTGGCGATTTCTGATGCTCTTGCCCGAGTATGGGAATCCTACGGCGTTCCGCGCGATAAACTCCTCACGGCACATGACGGCGTGGATATGAACATGTTCGGTAACGTTCCTGAACGGGATACCGCACGGAAAGAACTTGGACTTTCCTCAGAAAGCAAAGTTGTTGTTTACACCGGAGCGCTGAAAAGCGACCGCGGGATTGAGATGATTCTTGAGTCTGCACGGCGCATGCCGGACGTTGAATTTTGGATTGTCGGAGGGAATCAAAGTGAGGTTGATTTCTGGAAATCCGAAACTGATCGGCTTTCTCTTGGCAATGCACACCTGGCCGGGCGCGTTCCTCATCGGGACATACCTCGCTGGCTTGCCGCTGCCGATGTCCTCCTGATGATGTGGACTTGGCGTGTCCCGACAATCCGCGTCTGCTCTCCTATGAAACTGTTTGAGTATATGGCTGCGAAACGGATTATTGTCGGCCCCGCGTTTCCGACGGTGCTTGAAGTACTCGAAGACCGTAAGGATGCGATTCTGTTTGAACCGGACAATCCTGACGAAATGGAAAAGGCAGTTCGCGAGGGGCTTTCACGAAGCGGGGAAACCGAAATGCCCGCTCGCGCGTACCAGAAAGTGTCACGCGAGTACACCTGGGAGGCGCGCTGCCGCTTGATTCTTGACAGCGTGAAATTGTAATAGAATATGGACAAGAAAGAAACGACAATACTTGAGCAGCTTCAGAGCATCACCACCGAACAGTGGCTGATGGCGCTTGCGGCGCTTGCCGCGGGCTGGATTCTGAAGAAGATTGCCATCATAGTCATTAAGCGATTGATGAAACTCGCAGAGAAATCCGAGAGCGATTTTGACGACATTCTCCTGCATGCTGTTCGCAAGCCGATCGGCTGGATGTGTTTCCTGCTCGGACTCTGGGCGGCGCTGACGGTACTGCCGCTTCCGACCGAACCGGTAGATCTGGATCGCTTTGCGTTCGCGTTCATGAAATCCGCGACCATTTTCATCGGGTTCTGGCTGGTGGTCAGGCTGGTCAGCGGATTCATCAAGTCGGCGGAAGACAAGACCCGCGAAAGCAATCCGCAGCTTGCCGGAGTTCTGCCGCTCGGCCGCAAGACACTTGTGGTGGTCATGTGGATTCTCGCCACCTTGATTGCGCTTCAGAATCTAGGGTACTCAGTGGCGTCACTTCTGGCGGGTATCGGCATTGGCGGCGCGGCGCTGGCCTTTGCCGCGAAAGATACTCTGGCGAATTTCTTCGGGAGCCTCGTTATCTTCGTGGACAAGCCCTTCGCCATTGGCGACTGGGTCAAAGTCGGGGCAATCGAAGGGACCGTTGAGGAAGTGAGCCTGCGCGTCACTCGAGTACGCACTTTCGAGCGCAGCCTGATTACGATTCCCAATCAGGACTTGACCACGAAGCCGATCGAAAACTTCACTCGCATGGAGAAACGACGGGTGCGGTTCGAAATCGGCGTGACCTATGACACCCCCGTCGAGAAAATCGAAAGCGGAATCGCCCGTATTCGCGAATTGATTGCCGCAGACAGCGAGTTTCACACGGAAGGCACGGCGGTTTACTTCACGAAGTTTGAGTCGTCCAGTTTGATTATCCTTGTGCAGTGTTTCACAGTGTCCACTGAATATGCGATGTATATGCAGGCCCGCCATCGGCTGCTCATCGCGATTAAGCGTGAATTTGAAGCGCTCGGCATCAATTTCGCCTACCCGACGCAGACCATGATCATTGCCTCTGCCCCTAGTCAAGGCTCACACGAGTTCCCGTCCACAAACTGATTTGATGACTTGTTTGAATAAAAGGGCTGCGTTGTGCAGCCTTTTCTTTTGCTCTCAGAAAGCGCAATTATTGCATCGAAAAGTCATTTTTGCGCGCGATGAGTCGCTTTTGTGTGACTTGCCGCTTGGAATACCTTAAAATGGCGCGATTTGCAGACGCTCTTTTCGGCGCAGTTGTTGCCTAAGCGGAGTCGGTTGGGTCCCGGGCGAAGATTATTGCCCTTGGAGGGAGCCAATCATGTACCACGTGCTCTGTTTTTGCCTGCTGGCAAGCCTGTCCACATTCCTTACCACCGCATCCGCAGATCCCGCCTGCATTGCAATCCTGCTTGAACCGGACGGCAACCACCGTCCCGTGCAACACCCCCTTGATGACCCACAGCCCGACACGGTCCGCTATGACAACGGTACACCGTCTCTACTGATTCCATCTCCAAATCACTGGGTTCGAGTTCGGTTTACGTCGCCTGCGGAATTCGAGCTGCGCAGCATCTATTACCTCGGCAACAATCCGCTTGGTAGAACCGACCCTTGCTCAGTCTTTGTCTATTCAAGTGATGCGGGCGAGCTGGGCGATGTCTTAAGCA
Source organism: bacterium (assembly GCA_013360195.1). Lineage (NCBI taxonomy): Bacteria > bacterium. The sequence goes on along the minus strand of JABWCQ010000011.1, from coordinate 26,344 downwards.
GTTTCCCCTTGCCGGGACCTGTTGTGCAATTCCCGGCTTGGGGCGATGTCAATCTGCCGCAGCCTGTTTCCTTCGATTTTGGTGAAGAGTTTTTCGTTGTGATGGGCCCAATTGCCGGAGGCCTTCAGGCACAGGGGATCCACGTATTGCTGGATAACTCGCCTACGGACAGCCGCAGTATGGCTGCACTGAACGGCGGCAGGGAAGGGCAATATGCCGCTCGTGACGGCGACTTGATGGTTCGTGCCGGTGGAGAAAGTGCGCCGTTCATCGACCTCGCCGGTGAATCCTGCTTCAATGAAGTGATTTCAACCGGCAATCCTGCTTTCTTCGTTTCCGCTGGCGAGGAAATACTCTTCAAATCACGCATCAGAAACCGCGGAAATGCTGTGTCCACCCCGTTCACGTTATCCTGGATTGTCCGCAACGCGGGTGGGCAGACGATTTTTCAGGACATTCGCGATGTACCGGGCCTTGCAGCGGGAGCATTGCAGTTCTACGAAGCCGAACAGTTATTTACGCCGACTCAGAGTGGCTATCTTCTTGTTGGATGCTCGGCAACTGGACAGAATGATGTGCGCAACGAGAATGACACGACATGGCTGCGTATGTCCGTCGGAGAACTGAACCAATGGTATCGCTACGACGACAACGAGGAACCGGACAGCTATATCGGCAATTCACCCGGTCTGAGAATCGGAGTCTCCTATCGCCCGGTCAGTTACACGGCTTCGATAGATTCCCTTCGAGTCGCGGCCGGACTGGGAACAGGAGACGGCAGCATCAGAATCTATCTCAACAATGACAACGGCGAACCGACAGAAACCATTCTCTGGTCTCAAACACGCACGTTGACCGAAGGTTGGAACACGATTCCGGTGAACCCGCCTGTGTTAATCTACGAAGGACAGTCATTCACGGTCGCACATGTTGCGGTCACAGCCGGTTTCGCGCGTGACGAGGATGCGCCGCTTGCATCGGAAAACACGGACATGGGTGAAATCGCATGGACCGGAACCAATAGCTGGCAGTCCACGATTTCAGGCAACTACTGCATGCAAGCCTATTTGAGTCCTTCAACTGTCCTGCCTCCGTGGCCGCTGTTGCAAGTCTCCGCCGATACGCTTCTATTCGGTCAAGTCGAAGTATCCGGCGGCGAAAACACGATTGAACTGACTATCACAAACACGGGTGCGCAGGATACGCTCGTAGTTTCAAACATCGTCGTTTCGCCTGCCGGAATTCGCGCCGCATATTCCGTCAATCCCGTCAGCGTCCGCATAGCTTCCGGAGAGTCGCAGGCAATCGCAATCCGTTTCGACCCATCCGCTGTGCGCGCGTACAACGGACTCCTGACCATCACCAATAACTCGCACAATGAACCGTCTGCTGTGGTTATTATTCGGGGTGAAGGTGTCCAGAGTTCTCCCGCCGGGAACGCGCCGGAGATTTCACATTCTTTTGCCCTCTCCGAAGCATACCCGAATCCCTTTAATCCCGCAACACATCTGCAATTTTCGGTTCCTGTCGCGGGACAGGTATCGCTTGATGTTTTCGATACTGCAGGCCGGCGTGTTGCCACACTCGTCAATGGTTATCGTGCTGCAGGCGTCCACCGGGCTGAGTTTGACGCGTCCGGATTGGCGAGCGGACTCTATTTTGCCCGTTTGACTCAAGGCGGTTACCACGCTGCTCGCAAACTCGTTTTGCTGAAATAGCCTTTCCTCGACCGCAAAATAAAGCAGGCCACCCGTCATCGGGTGGCCTGCGCCGTTTCAATCAACTCGAGCCGTTACTTCATCAGCACGATCTTCTGAACCGCTGTATTCGCTCCCGACACCAGCCGTGCGAAATACAGACCGGATGCCAATCCTGCGGCATCAAAACGCACCGAATGTGCGCCTGCGGTCATATTCCCGTCAACAAGCGTCGCGACTTCCCGTCCCAATGTGTCATAAACCTTCAGGGTCGTCATGGCATTCTGTGCCAGGTCGAAGCGCAGCTCCGTTGCCGGGTTAAACGGATTCGGATAGGCGGCGTGCATCGCAAATTGTGTCGGAACGACATCATCACGCGGATCATCCGCGTCAAGATATGCATCCGGCGGGGTCGTCGTGAACCTGATTGCCCGGCCTGCGGCAAGCGGCGCGACGGACGGAATGTACGTATTCGCAAAGGTCAATCCCAACCCGCGCAAATGCCGCTCATCCTGAATGCCGACGGAAGCGTAGTTGTTCGTTGCATCGGTGTTGGCAATCTGATTGTACAGGAACAAAAGCGAGCCGTCACCCGACGCGTTATATTCGAGCACACACTGGAATGTGCAGAAATCACGATTGGGGACACCGCTCACAAGGCCGGCGCGGTTCAATGCGCGCCACTCGATGATGAAGCGATTGCTGCCGTTCCAATTTGTGAATACCTCGTGCTGCATGTTGTCGTTCGGATGAATCGAGTCGCCGTTCGCGATCAAGTCGTCAAAGAACACACACACCATCGACGGCGGCCCGATGGGAGAGGGAATCTCCCAGTTCCGGAATTCCGGCAGTGTGGCCAATCCGAACGAAACCCAGCCGTTCGAGCAGATGTAAAGAGAGTCATAGCTCTCGCCGTAATACGTGAAAGGCTGGGGCAAGAGAATTCCGACGTGCGTATCATCGCGCACAAGATGCGGTGTGCCACCGCTTCCGCCGAACTCAGGATCAAGCTCTGTCCAGGAATAGGTCGGCGTTGCAGCATAACCCACGTCAATGTCTTCATAGGCGTAATAGCCGTAATCATCCGGTCCGGTTGGCACGCTCGGAGTCACGACTCCTGCCGTCAGGAATACTTGCTTCCATGTGAACGGCTGACCGTTAAGTGCAAAGACAACCCGTAAGGCGATTTGCCGCCCCGGAGTGACATTGTTCGGTAAAGACGCGGAAAATGTCGTTGCGCTCGAAACCTCGGCACCTACGTTCACATTCGTCCAATTCAGGCTATTGTCCGGGAAGGAAATCGCATTGTCCCAACTATGAACAGTCGCGGTGATTTCATTCGCACCGATTGAACCGGTGTTGCGAATGGTAATCCCGATATTTGCCGTTTCTCCGGGCGAAAGTATGCCATCTGCGTCCTGAATATCTAAATTGAGAATCAGCGGGTCCGGCGCGGACACGCTGAATCGCACGTCGCGGGTAATGGAATTCGTGCCGTCGTTGAACGTCAAGGCCAGAGCCGCCACCGCACCATTCGCGACGTCGGATGCGACTTGAACGGTAATCGGCGTCGAAACTCCCATACCATTGGGAACAATCTCCGGCGTGCTCGCATTTCCATTCGTCACCGTCGTCAATGTATCGAGTGACGTGGCCGTGATTGTCCACGTCGCGCTTTGCGTTCCAACATTCGAAATATCGAATGTCATCTGCACGGACTCGCCCGGGCTCGCCAGATTATCGCCGTCGAGGATGTTAACATTGCCAATCCAAGGATCACGTTCCGCTGTCGCCACGCTCAAATCCTGCCAATGCATGAAGTACGTGTGCTTCCACACCGTCAACTGCGCCAAATCCAGTCCGGCGAAATTGACTGGCACCGCCGCCTGTCCGGCCGAATTGGTCATTGCCGTCCACGATGTTTCACCCGTGCCGCGACGTACGCCGACCACCGCGCCCTCAACAGGCTGTCCCGTATCGTCATCCGTCACAGTGACATTCACCCAGCGGGTGCTGCGGGTAATTGTGGACGGAACATTGACATTGAAGTCGTGCGGCTCACAAAAGTAGATCGGAGTCTCCGGATCGCCAAGCACGTTGAACACATGAAAACCGTAGAAGTGAACCTGTTCATTGTCGGCGCGTTCCAGCGGATATTGACGATAAACTTCCAGCTTGCCGGCCAGCACGAGTGCTCCGGTGCTGCGGTTGCCGTCGATTATCATGCCTTGTGCCATTGCCGCAAGCATCGCGTTGTTATGCTTCGTGTTCGTATGCAAGTCCGAGGCTCCGACGTAGGTGATTGCACCGTTCGGAGCTGTGGGAGTGCCCAGACCGGTAGTCCACCTTTCGCCGAAACACGGTCCGCTTCCGAAGGCAAAGTTGCCGCTGCCGCATACAATGCCCCAAACTGATGGAAACTTCTGCCCGACATTCACTCCGGATTCAACATCCGTGTTGCAAAGAACGGGATATTGCCAGCATTGCGAGCTGCCCCAACCGCGATACCAGACGGCGCACACACCCTGATTGATATCGTTCATAATTTCTTCTGTCCACTCACTCGGATCTTCCGTCTGATCATGGAAGAAGAAGGTGTCGGCATCCGTAATGCAGCCGTCTTCCATCACATATTCTCTTGCCCAGCGCATATTCCACACCGGCGTCACCGGATATGTCCCGTTGTCCGCGAAATTTCCGGCCACACAGGTCATGCTCCTGTACCAGTTCATGTTGTCCGTGAACGGTTGAGCTTCGTATAAGTAAACTTTCCGGAAATACTGTGCGTACTCGGCAACCGATTGCGCTGATACTCGGCCGTGAAATATGTCGCTGATATAGTCCGTTCCGTCCACCGCGAACATGAAATTGTCACCCACCGACGACTCTGTCGGTACTTCCGGATTCTGCATCGGGTGTGTGCTCACGGCAAATGCGCCCGTCACGTCGCCCAATATCAAACCGTAAACCAGCGGCGGCAACGACTGATCGTTGTACGTCGCGGCGATAAAGTTCTTGATACTTCCGGCCGATGAATCGCCGTGCGCCTGCGCGATCTGCGACAGCGTGACGATCTGCATATCGTAACCGCGGCGGCGCTTGAGATCCAGCCAGGCGTTGTACTGCGCGTTGTTCGCCAAATCACTGTTCAGCAATCTGGTTGAGCCGATAACAAGGTACCGCGCCGGCTCTCCCAACGCAATATTCGGATTAAGATCGTCCAGATTGTCTACCGTTCGCCTTAGAACTGAAGCATACGCTTCCGGCAACGCACGGTTCAGCAGCACTTGATTGGCTCCGCCGACTCCCTCTGTTACCACTTCAAACTCGACCCGGCGCACCGCGCGCAGCCCGTCTTCCGTGGCAATGACAGGGGAAACTCCGACTCCTGCAAGTCGAACGCCGCGGCAGATAACCGGCTCATTCACGCGAACAAGGTCGTCGATTGAACTCGGCAATGCGCTTGCATCCAGAGCGGATGCAACGGCGTCACCAAGCTCAACGTTCAGCACTCGTGCCACCGGTGTACCCACGCCTTGAATCGCCAGCAACGCACCGGCCTGATCCACTTCGAACGCATAACGCGCAGTTGCCGCTTGGGACGACACAAGCGCATCGTCGAACTCGACGCTCATCGCAGTACGCGAAAGAGTCGCATTCAACACAGTTTTTTGTGCAATCGCAACAGAGTTCTCAGAACTCGCGAACGCGGACGCGACGCAAATCAGAGTTAGCACTATTACCCAAGTCCGTGCCTGGCGTGTTCTAATCATTGGACCTCACCTCTATTTTAGAATTCCCGAGAATATGCAATTCGTGCAACTTACGCAAAGCTTGCGCGCGGTCACAACTCGTAAGTTGTTCCGAATCAAGCGCTTTCACTCTGCTTCTTTCAGTAATGGCGATAACCGTGCCTCTTTCGGATTTTTCCCACTGTCTTAAGGAGACATAGGGCAACAAAAACATGCGTCCACTCAAAATCCAATCAAAGTATGAATCTCGACAGGTCTTCATCTTCGACGATATTTTTCAATCGGGACTCGACAAAACCTTTCGAAATTTTCACGTCCTTCTTGGTCATCTCGGCTGCATCGAACAAGATGTCTTCCAAAAGTGTCGTCAGAATCGTGTGCAGCCGCCGCGCTCCAATGTCTTCCGTGCGCTCATTTACATCCTTCGCCGTTCGTGCCAGTTCGCGTAGTGCATCCCGCGTAAACTCGAGTTTCACACCTTCCGTGGCTAACAGTGCCTGATACTGCTTAATGAGTGCGTTCCTGGGCTCGGTCAAAATTCTGTAAAACTCCTCCTCGCCAAGCCTATCCATCTCCACTCGTATCGGGAATCTCCCCTGCAGTTCCGGAATCAAATCCGAGGGCTTCGCATTGGAAAATGCTCCCGCGGCGATAAACAGAATATGATCCGTCTTCACCGGCCCGTATTTGGTTGTGACAGTAGTCCCTTCCACGACGGGAAGTATATCCCGCTGCACACCGGATCGCGATACATCCGGACCGCCTTCGCCGTCCGATGTCGAAACAATCTTGTCAATCTCGTCAAAGAATACGATGCCGAGCGCTTCGGTTCTGCGGATTGCTTCGCGCACCACTCTGTCCATGTCAATTTCACGGTCAAACTCATCTTCGAACAGCAGCTCGCGCGCTTCCGGCAGCGATGCCTGAACCATTTTGCGCCGCGTCGCGCCTTCCCCCATTGCCTCCGGCAGATTGAAGCCCATCTCTTCGATTCCTTGAGCCGAGAAAATCTGCATCAGCGGCATCGAGGACTCGTTCACTTCAACTTCTACTACTTCGTCGTCAAGCTTCCCCGCTCGCAGCTCGTCCCGCAGCTCCAACCGTCTCTTCTTCCATGCGTCCTGTCGTTCGGCCTTAACTTCATCGCCAATTTCTTCGCCTTCTTCAAACGCCGGCGGCTGAAGCAAATCAAGCAGGCGCTCTTCAATCAGCGCATCGAGCTTGGCATGTGCGACTTCCATATTTTCCGAGCGCACCTTCGCCACCGCAAGGTCGGTTAAGTCACGGACCATCGACTCAACATCTCGACCGACGTATCCGACTTCTGTGTATTTTGAAGCTTCCACCTTGATAAACGGCGCTCCCGCCAGATTCGCGAGTCGCCGCGCCAGCTCCGTTTTGCCAACACCTGTCGGACCGATCAGAATGATGTTGTTCGGATAAATTTCATCGCGCAGTTCGCCTTCGACCTGCTGCCGTCTCCAGCGGTTGCGCAAGGCAATTGCTACCGCCTTCTTTGCGGCGTCTTGCCCGATGATGTAGTAGTCCAGCTCCCTCACGATTTCCCGTGGCGAAAGCTGAGGGACCTGCAGTTGTGTATTTAATGCTGTCATGTCGTGCTTAACCCCGGCATCCCCGGGGAAAAAAGGAGATCAATCGTTAGGGCTGTGAATCGGTTCGTGGAATGTCAGGCCTTGTCCGTCAGTTCCTCAACCGTCAAATTGGAGTTTGTAAAGATACAAATCTCCGCCGCAATCGCAAGCGCTGCTCTGACGATTTCCGGGGCGGTCATTTCTGTGTGCTGATAGAGTGCGCGGCCGGCGGACATTGCATACGAGCCGCCTGAACCGAGTGCGATGATATTGTCATCCGGTTCGATCACTTCGCCCAACCCTGAAATCAGATACATTTTCTGCTTATCCATCACCACCATGTCCGCTTCCAACCGCCGCAGATTTCGGTCCATGCGCCATTCTTTCGCCATATCCAGCGCGCTCATCGTCAAGTTGCCGTTGTGCTGCTTCAACTTGCCTTCAAAGATATCCAATAGAGCCAATGCGTCGGCGGCGGCCCCTGCGTAGCCCACTAGAACCTGCTCTTCGAAAATCTTGCGCACCTTCTTGCCTTTGCTCTTGATAATCGTATCGTCGAGAGTGAGTTGTCCGTCGCCGCCGATGGCGCACATCCCGTTGCGGCGAACCGCGAGAATTGTTGTACCGTGGTAATTGCTCATAGTTCTTGTTTCATTCGGAAGCTTGACTTCGCAGAGCCTTCTCCTTTGCAATGAGTTCCATTAACTTGCGTGACAGCTCCATGTTGTCCGGCTCTTTACGAATTTGCAACTTGATAGCTTCGATTTCGCTGCGCACGTCTTCAACCTGTATTGCCCGCAGGCAGTCAATCGCGGTCTTGCGGTCTATGTCGGCACGCTTGTCTTCATCGGATTCCTCGGCGTCGGTTGCCGCGATGAAGTCCCGCTCGGGGGATTCAGGAAAAACACTCAGCAAATGAGTCGTGTCGGGATAACGATGACCTGCATGACTCTCGTGAAGATACAGCAGAATCTTCTTCAGCCTCTCGTCCCGGATTTGATCCGGCGACCAATGTCGAAAAACTTCATCGCGAATCTCAGGAGTCCTCATCAATGCCCGCGTCAGAAGCGACTCTACTCCCTTCGGTGGCCATGCCGGCAAGCGCGGCGCTGTGCTGCGCTGCGGCTGCGGGCGTTTCAACTGCGAAAGCTCCGACAGCAACGCGTTCATGGATAAACCTGTCTTCTGCGCTATCTGCTGCACAAAAACTTCGCGCTCAATGACGGAGGGAATCAGACTCGCGCTAATCACCAACTCGCGCGCCAGTTGCGCAATCGGCACCTTGTTTGACTTGCCGCGGTCGATGTGAAACTCAACGATATTCCGTGCCTGTTCCAGAAGCTCCCACACCGCATCTGCCCCATGCGAGCGCACGAATGAATCAGGATCATCGCCACCCGGGATTTCAATGATTCTCGGTTGTGCACCGCATGACAGCAAGACGTCCGCCGCCCGCCGTGCTGCACTGAGCCCCGCTTCATCGCCATCATAGAGAATAAAGACATTCGAAGCAAACCGCAAGAGCAGCCTCGCCTGTTGTTCGGTCAGAGCCGTCCCCAAACTGGCACAAACGCAACGAATTCCCGCCGCCGCTAATGATATCGCATCAGTGTAACCCTCGACAAGAATAACCCTGTCCTCTCTGCGAATCTCATTGCGCGACTCCCATAGGCCGAACAATTCACGGCCCTTGATATAAACAGCGGTTTCCGGAGAGTTAATGTACTTTGCCGCCGGTTCGCCGGGCTCCGGTTCGCTCAGTCTTCGTCCGCCAAAAGCAATCACACGGCCCGCCAAGTTCCGGATCGGAAACATCACCCTGTCCCGAAATGCGTCATAGGGACGTCCCTGCTGCTGCCCGGTCTTCAGCAAGCCTGCTTTCACAAAGACTTCCGTTGACACACCGCTGCCCTGCGCGCGATTCGCCAGCCCGTCCCAACCATCCGGTGCATATCCAATCATGTATGCCCTGATGATCTCATCCGTGAAACCACGCGACAACAAGTAACTCATCGCCCGTTTTGCCCCTTCGCCGTTCTGATTCAACAGATTCGTATGAAAGTAATCCCGGGCGATTTGATTGGCCTCGACGATGAGCTCGCTATCGGTGGGGCCATCGCCCTCCTTCCGGGAGTAGGCCGGTAACTCAATATGCGCGCGTTCGGCCAGCATCTTAACTGATTCAATGAACGAGACCCGTTCAATCTCCATGATGAACCCGAACACATTCCCTCCCCGCCCGCAACCGAAGCAACGAAACATCCCACGGCCCTGATGCACCGAAAAACTGGGCGTGTTTTCCTCGTGAAACGGGCACAGTCCGAAGTGGTTCTGGCCCCGTCGCTTTAGAGCAACGTACTCGCTCACAACCCCAACAATATCGTTGGCTAAACGAATCTCTTCGAGCTTGTCTTCCGGAATCACTTTGAAAATACTTGACTTAACCCCGTGGCATCTTTGTTGCCCTTCCCGGAGTTAAAGGGGTGGAGGGATCTTAATGAGGAATTTAATGAAATACGATGAACGTCGCCCGCATTGGCTTGTTTTTGCTGAAGCGGCACCAGAACATGACGATTGGTATCGTCTGATGGTCGAAAACCCCTGCAATGGCGAGATCTCAACGATCTCTACCAAAATCATTGATTTAGAGGCACCGACCCGCACTGAAGAGGTGGCACCGTCACCTCCGCCCCCGGCTCCGTGACCGCGCACCGTGCGCATGACTTGCGTACGGCAATATAACTCGATTCAGACAAAAAAACCGCGCCTGACACAGTCGCGGTTTTTTTCTAGCTCAAGCCGGTATTGGGGTCCGCTAGGCTCCGGGAATAACCGGCTTGGGCGGAACAGTAAACAGCAGTGCGATGAGCTTGCCCGTGAAGGAGTCAAGCACCGCGTTATAATCCCTCACAGCCGAGTTGTAACCGGTCCGCGCGGCCACTTCAGCAATCTCGCTCTTCAGATAGCCGGTTTCCCACTCCACAAAGGCGCTTGAACTTCTTAGCTGAGGATATCTGACGGCCAGCCCGCGCAACTGATTGAACGTGCTGTTATGCAGCATGTGCATCGCAATTCTAGCGGCAACATCATTGCCTTCCGGAGCATCCTCCAGAATTCTTTCGGCGGACTCTTGAAACTCAAAAGCCTGCTGGTCATAGGCGGAGGTCATTTCCGTCAACTCATCGAGCATGGCCCGCCGCGGTGCAAGCGCCGCTTCCCATTCGGCAAACCGCAGTTTGGCCGTTCGATTTAACTCAGCCAGATCCGAGTAACTCTGATAAACGGAGAAGGCCAGCGCAAAGCCGGCCAACAAGACCAACACGAATACGGACGCCGCAACGCGGAGGAATTTCATAGAATTCTATCTTGCCCTATGCTGTACCTGCCCAATCAGAATCGCTCAGATTCTGCCTCTGAACTTAGTAAATCTCCCGCTCCAGCGCCGCCGAAACGCCTTGTCGAAGACAACGGTCGCCCGGGCCATTTTCGTCTCCAGCCGCGCCATTCCAACCATGAAGGCAAGCAGCGGGATAAACAGAAGGATGTCCGGCAGCTTGGATTTTTGTCCTCCGTCCGGCCGGTATACCGCCGGTTGAAGTTTCAAGAATCCTGGCACGGAGTACAATGCCACCTGCTGTTCCAGACCGATTGCCACAGAAATTTCAGTAACGGCGAGCAAATAGGCTTCGCCCCGATCACCTTGGGCGAGGTTCGGCAGCATCACCTGTTTCTGTACCCTCTGGCTGACTTCTTCAGTAAGCAGATTAGGGATATTCTCGCCCAGTTCGATCCGCAGCCGTTTCTCGGCCAGAGCATCCAGAATAAGAATCGTGTTTCGAGCCGCAGTCTCAGATTCCGACCACGCTGCCAAAAGAGCCTTAGCGACGAAATCGAGATTCTGTCCGCCCAAGTCCGGGACGGTCAGCACCCGGATACGCACGCCCGTCTTGCGCTCGAGCTCCGCTCCTATTTGCGCAAGCTTCCTCTCGTACTCCGGTTCAATCACCCGTCCGTAGTCTGAGACATACCCGATCGGATCGGGAATGGACACGGTGGTTTCCTCGCTGGACACCGCAACCGACGTCGCAATGGCAAGACAGGCAACCTGCAACACCCGTTGCAATATACCAATAGTGGGATTCATTGTCAACGCGCCTTTCCCGAGAAAACAATAACATAGCTTGGTTAAACAGCACTTCGTACGGGAATATTACAAAAAGGGTGACATCCTGCGCGGTTGCTGCAAATGCTTGCATAATAGCAAGAATGTCAATAGATTGTAATTTGCCTAACCCCTTAAAAGCCTACTTTGCCAATGATTCGCGGGATCCTCTTCGACCTCGATAATACCCTGCTGGACTTCATGCGCATGAAGCGGGCATCCATCGAGGCCGCGGTCACCGCCATGATCGACTCCGGCATGCCGATGCAGCCTGACGAGGCCGTCAAACTCATCTACGAGATTTACGACAAGGTGGGCATTGAGAATCAGGAGATCTTTGATATATTTCTGCAAAAGCACTACCGGGTCGTCGATTTCAAATGGCTTGCGGCAGGCATTGTCGCCTATCGTCGGGCGCGCAATAATTACTTGGTCACTTACCCGCACGTCCGCTCAACCTTGGCAGAGCTGCTGCGACGGGGTTTGCGGCTGGCCGTCATTTCCGATGCTCCCAGACTTGGGGCGTGGCTGCGGCTCGCTCAGCTGGATTTACATCACATGTTTGACCCGGTTGTGACCTTTGATGATACCGGCCATCGCAAGCCATCACCGGTGCCCTTTGAGCGCGCTCTGGCCATCATGGGATTGTCCCCCAGGGAAGTCATCATGGTCGGAGACTGGCCTGAACGGGACATGGTCGGAGCCAAGCAGCTTGGCATCGTAACTGTATTCGCCCGTTACGGCGATACAAAAAACACAGTCGAGAGTGGAGCGGATTACGACATCGACGACATCAGTCAGCTCCTGCAAGTCCTGAATTTGATGGAAATTGACGAAGACCAAACCTCATTGTTCTGACGCAGTCAGGTGTGCAAAACTTTGCGCACCGTCCAAAGGAGGGTCGGATGAAATCAGGAAGTTGGATTCTGTTTTGTCTGCTCTTTGCAAGAGCAATTGTCGCTCAGACCTTTGTTGCTGGAAATGTGAACGGAGAATGGACTGCAGCGGGTAATCCCTACATCGCGACAGGTTCACTCTTTCTTGCCGCGCAAGACACGCTGCTGATTCGTCCCGGCGTACAGGTTCACTTCACAGGCGGCGACCAGTTTAACATCACAGGTCACTTGGAATGCGCGGGCGAAACACACAGCCCTGTGCTATTCACGCAGGATACAAGTTTAGTCGGCGACAGATGGCGCGGTCTCCGCTTCATGAATACGTCAGGAGACACGTCTGTCATGCGCCACGTTGTCATCGAGAATGCGGTAAGCTACAGCGGTGCTCTGAGCGTGTTGGAGCAGCCTGTTGATTTTTCTCATATCACCATTCGCAATTGTGATGGAGTCGGCCTGAAGCTGGAGCGAACGACGGCCGAACTCACGGACATCCTGCTCGTCAATAACGGGCATATGAGTGCTTGCGGCGGCGGCGCGCATCTCTACTTGTCGGACATAGTTTTTCGCCGCTCTGTTTTTGACGGCAATTCCGGTATGGACGGCGGCGGCATTTGCGCGTTCTATTCCACGTTGTCGTTGGACAGTTGTCTGATTCGCGGGAACCGCGCGTCCATTTGGGCAGGCGGCATCTTTGCAGACAGCTCTCGTGTGACCCTGACACATTGTGTCGTGGACAGCAACAAAGCTACGAGTGGCGGAGGCGGAATGATTGTCGGCAACTCGGGAGTACGATTTGAGCGTACCATTGTCCGCGACAATCGTGCCGTGTATAGTGATGGCCGCACTGGGACCTATGGCGGCTTTGTGATGAATGCACCCGGTCCACAGCAGATTTCAAATTGCTTGTTTATTGGGAATTGGGGGGCGACGGGCGGAGCGTTGCGGGTAGCGGGAAACACGTGGATGTTCAATACGGGGTTTCTGGACAACTTGTACCCGTCCATTGTCGGCGATGTTGATACGATACGCCACTGTGTCTTCAGCAATCCCAATTTTAGATTAGAGGTTGTCGGTCCGTCGGGATTTGGCCGAATGAGCGCCGTGAACATCAACGGCGATTCAACGGACGCCTTCGGTAATCTCTCCATTCCGGCCAATTTTGACGCGTTGGGTCCGCACGGGCAATTCAGTTTGCACCATACGTCGCACTGGATAGACGCGGGCGACCCGAATCTGGGACTCGACCCTGACAGCACGCTGCCCGACATCGGTCCGCATGCGTTTTATCGCTTGGACCCTGTGCGCGATGTTACCATTGAACTTGTGGACGGAACAGACGATATCCGTTTGCGCTGGATTGGCCATGAAGAGGCCGCGGAGTACTGGATATTCCACTCACTCGCTAGTGAGTTTAATTGGAACTCCGCAAGCTTCGTGGGCTCCACTCCAGCCGACGAGTTTGTTGTTCTTGGCGCGCTTAGCGCACCGTTTCAGCAATTCACGTACGTGGTCATTGCTTCGCAAGTCTCCGCCGCTTCGGCACAGCTGACGTTGCAGCGATAGTTCGACCCATCCTCGGGATAACTCCAAAATGGAGGGTGAAATGAAGTCGCACTTTGTGACCATTTTGTCTCTGGTCATTGTCTTTCAGGCCGATGCGGACACGACCTATGTCTCCGGCGCTGTGAGCGGGGTCTGGACGATCATGGGGAATCCGTACATCGCGACCGGCAGTCTCGTTGTGCAAACGGGGCAGGAGTTGCAAATCGAGCCGGGTGTTCGCGTCGAATTGCACGGAGGTCAGCGCCTGACCGTTTACGGGCGGCTGCATTGCGAGGGCACAGCCGCCGACCCGGTTCTTTTCACTCAGGATACGGTGACCTATCCCACTCGCTGGCAGGGATTGGCATTCGCGAATTCCACAGGGGATTCATCAGTTCTGCGAAATACGATCGTCGAATTCGCCTCTTCGTGGGACGGCGTCATACGGGTAATGGGCGGCCTGCACGAAATCCGGGATTTGAATTTTCGTTACAACACCGGGTTCGGTGTTAATGTGCTGACTCAATCATTGCGCATCGAGAATAGTACGTTTTTTGAAAACGGCAGGGAAGGGGGTTGCGGCGCGGCGGTTCGTGCCAACAGCAGTCAAATTGAAATATCCGGTTGCACCGTAAAGTACAGCCGGGCGCTCGACGGCGGAGCGCTTTGTTTCTATGATTGTGAAGTCACGGTGGATTCAACTGAGTTCTACGGAAACAAGGGAACGATTTGGGGCGGCGTGGTCTATGCCGACAATTCGAACTTCCGTTTTGAAAGTTGTGTATTCGACAGCAACCTCTCGTTGTCAGGCGGAGTAGCGCATCTGGTGGACGGCGGCAAAGTCGAGTTTAATCGCTGTGTGTTTTCCCGCAATGAATCCCGCCACGACGGCTATACAGGAAATTACGGCGCAGTCTTTGCTCCAACTGGAGACACGCTGCGGTTCACGAATTGTCTGTTCTATCGAAACTGGGGAGGGAATTACTCCACGGTGTATTCGGATGCGAATATGACGATTCACCAGTGTGTTTTTGTCGAGAACGCAATTCACGGTTTCATGGCCGGACCGGATATAGATACACTGCGCTTCACGGCTTTTCATACCAGACCGACGAACCTGCAGGGAGCGCCGCCGAACTTCGGAGTTCTTCAGAACCTGAATGAGAATGGCGATTCGATTGACGTGTACGGCAACCTGTTCACGTCGCCCGGATTTGACCCGCTCGGCCCGTACGGCGAATTCAGTCTCCACCATACCTCGCATTTGATAAATGCCGGCTCAGCCAATAGTCCGCAGGACCCTGACGGCACGCTGCCTGACCTCGGACCGTATCCGTTCTTCCACCTGGCGCCCATTGACGACTTAAACATTGTGCACATCACAGGGACACAGAACATCAGGTTGCGCTGGACGGAAGTGCCTGACGCTGTGGAGTATTGGGTGTTCAGAACAACGTCCGGCGAGTTTGATTGGAGCACCGCTCAGTTTGTCGGCGCGAATGCTTTTCCGGAGTATGTGCATGAAGGAGCACTGGCCGAACCGTTCGGTCAGACCACGTACGTCGTGATCGCGTCACAAGTTTCCGCGCAATTGGCATCGCCGTTACCGACCAGATGACCGAAAAAACTCCGCCGACACCGATTCTGCCTTCATTGGGAATAGACCTCGTGGAAGTTGAACGGATAGCCAAACATCTCGACGACAGGGCATTTCTCGAAAGAATATTTACCGAGAGCGAACTTGCAGAATGTCTGAAGCGCGCCAAAGCAGAAGAGTCATTGGCGGCTCGCTGGGCGACGAAGGAAGCAGTGGCAAAAGCGCTCGGCACAGGAATTGGCGAGCATCTGGCCTTTCGCGATGTCGAAGTGCTGACGGTTCCGGGCAAGGGCCCGCGTGTTCGCATTCACGGTCCGTACGCCGAATTTCCGATGCGAATTTCCGTATCATTGACACATACCAGAACCACGGCCGCGGCCGTAGTCATGATTTTTCCCGAAGACGACAGTTCAATAGATTAACCTCTAACTACTTTTTTGTACGACTTCCGGTGGTCCCGGCAGTCCCGCAGCCTTGAAAGGAGCAACAAGATGAAGCGTTGGTTTTTGTTTGCGCTGCTAATTGCGAGCATGTCAATTAGCTTTGCCAAGAGTGGCTCAGGTCCGGCCGATATTTGGCGCGGCACTCCACAGAGTCTCGACACGCAATGGGGTCCCGACCAGTTCGGTTACCTTGCGAAAGACCAGAACGAGCCGGACGGTCCCGACTTCGCCTGGATTGACATTACCACGAACGGAACCCGTGTGAACGGTTTGACGGATGACAATTTCGTCGGCCCGTTCCAGATTGGCTGGAACTTCCGTTTCTACTGGTACGACGTAAGTTCGTTCTCAGTCGGTTCGAACGGCTACATCAAGTTTTCGACGGCCGGCCAGCTTGCGCAGCCGATTCCGCAGTTTCCGAATGCCGCAGCACCGAATGACATCGTTGGACCGTTCGTGGCCGATTGGTTCTTCGGCACGGGTGAAGCGAGCGAGTGCTACTACTGGACGAATAGCGAGGATACGCTGATTGTGTCGTGGGTGAACGTAGCCGCGTGGCTCGAAACCGGCAACGACGGTAATCACAACTTCCAGTTGATTCTGTCCGGCGCGGACTCCTCCATCACGTTCCAATACGGACCGCAGACGGGCGCGATTTCCAACAACAACATCGCTGTTGGTATTGAGAATCTGACGGGACAGATTGGTATCTCGAACTTCTTTGGCACGTCGCCGACCAATGGCACGGCCATCAAGTTCTACTATCCCGATGAAATCACGTTCCAGGTGCATGACCTTGCGGTCGCTGGAACACAGAACCACCTTTCCCAAGGTATCTTCATTCAGAATGCAGACACCCTTGACGGTTTCTTGAGCGTACGCAACGCCGGCAACCAGGTGGAGACGGCCTACACGGCAAACTATGCAATCCGCCAGACGAACAACACGCTGATTACTCAGAGCAATATCACCGGCACGACGATTAACCCGAGTCAGGTGATCGATACGAATATTCCGGATGTTTGGGTGCCGAGCACGGACGGCGTGTTCCGTATCGTAGGAACCGTGACTCTGACCGGTGACATGAACGCGGCCAACAACTCGGTTCGTGCCGAAGCACACGTGGTGACTCTGCCGGGCGAGTTGGTTTATGACGACGGCACGCCGGACCGCGATTGGAGCTGGGCCGGTGGCGAAGGCGGAATGGGTATGGAATTTGAACCGCCGGTTTATCCGTGCGAAGTCATCAGCGCGCGCTGCTACGTGACGACGGTCGGCGCGTTTGAGATTCAGATTCTCGATGACAACGGTCCCAACGGTTCACCCGGCGACATCATCTGGGCGGCGGACGTGAACAATCCGACGGTCGGCTGGAACAGCGTGACGGTTGAAGCGGGCGAAGTCATCATCAATGACGGCAGCTTCTATGTGGCCTGGTACACGACGGCGGGAACGACCGCAGTGTTTGGCGTCGACACGACGTCTGCTCAGGGAATCTCGCGTCGTTCGTGGGAAGCCGCGGGCGGCTGGGCAGAGAACCGTCTGTTGAATGAAGCGGACGTGATGCTGCGCGCAACGGTTCGCATTCCGGGACAGGAAAATCATCCGCCGGTTATCACGGCTGCGGTTCCGTCGCCGGACACGCTGGACACAGTGATTTTCAACACGACCATCAATTTCTCGGTGTTGGCGGAAGACCCCGACGGTCAGACGCTGAACTATCAGTGGTTCCACAATGGCAACCCGGTCGGAACCAACAGCCCGACCTACAACCACCGCTTCATCACGCTGAACCAGAACACGGTGAAGTGCCGCGCCTGCGACTTCGAGTTTTGCGACTCGGTGACGTGGACTCCGCGGGTGATTATTCAAAGCGGACTAGGTGATGACCCGACGCTAGTTCCGACGGATTATGTGATCGAAGCTTTCCCGAATCCGTTCAACCCGCAGACGACGATTGACTTCGCACTGCCGCAGAATTCGGATGTGCGTGTGGTAATTCACAATCTGGCCGGCCAGGAGGTCGCGGTGCTGCACCAAGGTATGCTGACTGCCGGTGTCCACCGTGTGCAGTGGAATGCCGCGGAGATGGCCTCAGGTACTTATTTCGCGGTACTGAAGACTCCGACAGCGGAGCGGATAACAAAACTGCTGCTGTTGAAGTAACATAGGCTTATAGGCCTATGCTTCATCAGCCTAACGGCACTGGCACGAGCTTCCCTCGCCGACTTTGGTCTGTGAGCTGGAAGCTCGTGCTGTTTGTCGGTCTTTTCTTAGCTCTGTATATTCCGTTTGTACTGCCGTTCATTCTGTATCCTGAGACGGAGTACGAAACGATTGCCACGGCACGCGGCCGGATGGTCATTGAGCTTCTGGCAATGGTGACGCTCGTGCTTGCGGCGCTGGCGATGACACGCTATGCGGACAGGGTCTCCATGACACGGGTGGGATTCTCGCCCCGGCGAGTGGTCAAGGATTTCGCGCTTGGCACCGCAGCCGGGAGTCTCTGGCTTTTCGTGCTGATTGGCGTGCTGGCCGTGCTGGGTTTTGTCAAGGCGGGCGGAGGTCCTGGGCCGCTGAATAGAGAGCTTGGATGGGTGACGCTGGCAATGCTGTTCAATACCGTGCAGCAGGAGACGTTAATTCACGGCTACGTGCAGCAGATGGTGCGGGCGAACTTCGGTTCTCACGCCGGAGTGATTGTGTCCTCTGTGCTGTTCGTGTTGCTGCACTGGACGCTGCTTAAGTTGGACGCGCTGCTCCTGCTTGCCAATCTGTTTGTCATCGGTATGCTGTTGGGCTACGTGTTTCTCTACAGCCGTTCATTGTGGCTGCCGATTGGCGCGCACTTCGGGTGGAATTACGCGATGGGTCCGCTGCTGGGGCTTCCAGTGACGAGCATCGACTTGTGGGCATCAGACCTTGTGCAGATTGGCGGGCCGAAACTGTGGACGGGCGGAGCGCTTGGTGTTGAAGGCGGCATTGGCGCATCGGCGCTGTTGCTGCCTCCGGCAGTGTGGATGTACCTCGCGTGGCGGCGGAAAATGTTAAAGGAGCCTGAGCTTGAGAGTTCCTTTTCATGAGCATTGAGCAAATAACCGCGTTTTATGACGGCCGTTGTGGTTTGTGCCACAGGGCCGTTGTTTTTTTGCTGACGCGGGATCGCGGTGAGCGTCTCTACTTTGCTCCGATTCAGTCCGAGACCTACCGTACATTTGCGCAGTCCAGGGGAATCAGCCTGACACCTCGAAGTATCTTGGTTTATCATGAAACAGAACAGCGACTGCTGTCGGAAGCGGCGGCAGTGTTTTATCTGCTGCGCTACTGCGGCCGCTTTTGGCGGGGCGTCGTCGCAGCATGTGACATGCTGCCGATGAAGATATGGAACGAAGTTTACCGGATGATTGCGAAAGTGCGGCACCGGTTGTTTGCCGAGCCTAAGGGGCTGATACCCGAGTTACCACCGGAGCTAATGCGTAGGGTCCTGCGCGATTAATAGGTCGAAATTGTGCATACAATATAATACTGAAAATGCAACATGTCAAGAGAAAATTTCATTTTATTGAACTTAATAAACATTTGTTCAAATTGAAATTAGGGAAATAGTGGGCAAAAAAGAGAGGCATCAGGAATCATCGGAAAACGAGATGTGAGAAAATAGAAAGGGTAGGGCGGGGGCCGTTGAGAGAGAACACCTTGGAGAAAGAAGAGGTCGAGCTTGCTTTGCTCGACCTCTTGATTTGTGTGAACAAAACAAGAAGCTACTTGAGCAAAACCATTTTCTGTTGAGTGGACTTGTTCAAGGATTCGAGACGATAGAAATAAATACCGGTGGACAATTCCTTGGCATTCAGATTTACAGAATGCGAACCCGCGGAGTGCACGCCTGATGCAAGCACAGCAACTTCCTGTCCGGCGAGATTAAAGAGCCTCAACGAAATGTCCGCCGCATCGGGCAGAGAGAACTCAATCGTGGTCGAAGCATTGAATGGATTAGGATAATTCTGGGCGAGTGAAAATCGAACCGGTATGGCCGCACTCTGCGGAGTGGCCTCTAAAGTACCAAGCAGTTGAAGTGTGCCATCGAGATTGACAGCACTGAGAGAGTATTGGTAGGTCTGGCCATTCACAACGACCGGGTCACTCCATGAGTAACTGCCGCCTCCGACACTATTTGCCGCCTGCACATTGGCAATAGACCAACCGTCCCGCCGCAATTCGAAATGGCTGATATTGTATTCTGAACCCGTGCTCCAGTTCAGTTTGACCAAAGCGTCACCAGTTTGTGCCGTAAAGGAAAGAAGATTGACAGGAAGCGGCCCATCCACGATGCCGGAGCTGTCCCCAACGCTCCAATTTACAAAATCTGAACAGGAAGGATGAGACAGCCGAAATCCCGTCAAGCTGCCAACGATGAGCGGAGTTGCGGCGGTAAAGACAACCGAATCCACGTAGTTCGTGACCTGCCATCCAACTTGGGCAGCATCTCCGGTTACAGAGCCAATGGTTCCGTGACACACGTTGGTAAAGGTCAACCTTGACAACGAGCCGCTAATCCAATTCAAACAGTACGTCCAATCGGGTGGGCCTGACGAAACAACAGAGACGGAACCCAACTGAATCGGACTGTTGGCACTGAAACAGCGGACGGTGCTGTATTCTCCGA
Organism: bacterium; assembly: GCA_013360195.1. Taxonomy (NCBI): domain Bacteria; species bacterium. The sequence goes on along the minus strand of JABWCQ010000011.1, from coordinate 5,997 downwards.
CTGCCCAAGCATTATGTTCGCTCACCGCCGAGATGGCAAAATACCTTCTTGTACCAGCAGGCTGATTAATCCAAGACTGTCCGCCGTCATTCGTACGATAGATACCAGTGTAGCCGACAACCCAGACGTTGTTCGCATCAATCGCCGCCGCATCCATGAGAGCGCTGAGCGAGCTATGATTGGGTTGGGGTGTCCAAGTTTGGCCGCCGTCCGTCGTGTGGAGAATCAAGCTCGGCTGCAACCAATGGCCATAGTTCGGATGTCCGACCGCCCAGCCGTTATTCGCGTCGGCAAAGTCTCCACCCCAGATTTGTCCTGGAGTCAATATGCCGGGATAGGTCCAGTTCTGTCCGCCATCGGCAGTCTGAAAGACCGTATAGAATTCGCCGAAGGCCCAGCCTTGGTTGGGATTGAGGAACACGACTTTTCGCGGTCCAATAGTAGTGCCATCCAGCGGGTGCTCCTGTTGAGTCCAGGTCATTCCGCCATCTACCGTGTGCAGAATGGTCGCAAATTGTCCGACCGCCCAGGCTTCGGTGGGACTGACACATGTGATATCGAGCAGGGAATGGTCTGTTCCCGGGTCTTGAAGAACCCACGTGTTTCCGCCATCCGTGGTATGCAGTATGACACCAGACCATCCGCAGGCCCATCCGTTGTACAAGTCAGCGAACGTAATTCCAAACAAGAATGTATTTGCGTTGCTAACTTGTTCGTGCCAAGTGTTGCCGCCGTTTGACGTATGGAGAATGGTGCTGTGCACAATGTCCTGATTGTCCCAATATCCGCCGACCGCCCAGCCGTTGTTTCCGTCGAGAAAGAACACACCCAATACATCGCCCGGAGTCGGAATAGACTGAGCGACCCAGGATTGGGCAGTGACCTGATTAGAGGTAATGAACAGCGCACACAGCGAAATGCAAACCGCAGACATCAGACGTCTGACAGATGAGTAGAAGTTCATTGCTGTTTTCCTTCCTAATAGGTGACGCGGATACAGCCGCCCGGAGGCCGAGGTTGTCGCCGTGATGACATGTATTCGACAAATAAGTACAGTATTACGGGCTGAATACTCTCGATCCGCAATACTATTTGTATCAACCTGACCAAAAGTGCAATCAAAGTCAAGCAAGAAGTTTAAAATCAGAAATTGAGGTTTGACGACGACACTCTTTATCTATTGAAAATAGATTCATACTTTTTTGGTCAGATTCTGATTTGGAGGAGGGGCATCTTCAAAAAAACTCCCCTCGCGAAACGCGAGGGGAGCGAAGACAAGGCAAAGGCAAGACAGTGAGAGCTAATGCTGATGGGCGGAGTGCCCGTCATGAGACTGGGCAGATTTGGTTTGAGCAGTATGCTTTCGGCCAAGGTTTTGAACAGCTTCAACGAAATGAATGTAGTTCACGTAGGCCTCGACAAACTCCCGTCCGCTGTCAACAGAGTTGTCGGCAATTTGACGGGCGGCGGAAGCTTGTTCAAAGCGGGATATAGTTTCCGCTTCAATTTGCTTGCTTAACTCGCCGGCCAACGCCTTTCCGGTATTTGTCTCAAGGGCACGGTCGGCAACAAGAATACCTTCATCAACCGACCCGGCCTCCTTCAGTCCGGTATAGGGTTCGCCTTCACCGGCGCGATGCACTCGAACGAGAGTTTCAAAGAAGTAACGGTCGGCAAGAGATCGAGCTTCTCCTCCAAGTTCCCGCACGCGGAGTGTTTGCTCGAACACGTGAGTAACCTGCGATTCGTTTTCAGCGCTCACCCATTTCAGGGCGGGTGCCGGGTTGCCCGCCTCCAAGGCGCGTTTTGCATCGCTGATGACGGGTCCGTCCATGGAATCGCAATGTGCCCATGCCGGTTGAGCGAATAGCAGACAAAGAGCAGTGATTGTAAAGAGGAGAAGGGATAGGGAAGTAATAGTGCGCATGACTAGCTCCAGATGATTAAAAGACCTATTTATCCGTTTATAAGTAAAACGGGGGGATACAGAAGATTGTTCCGGACGAGCAAAGTAAGAAATAAACCTATTGAGAATGCCGGAGAGATTGTGTAAATTGGGGAACATCTGTTTAGCACCTGACTCCAACTATGTTACCACTCTTTACCTCTGAGCAAATGCGGGGTTTCGACCGCCGGGCCATCACGGAAATGGGAATCCCGGGCATCGTGCTCATGGAGAATGCCGCTCTTGCCGCACTTGACCTGATTGAAAAGGAACTCGGGGACGTGGACTTGCTGACCATTGGAGTTCTGTGCGGGCCGGGAAACAACGGCGGTGACGGGTTTGCACTGGCGAGGCAGCTGTTTTTGCGGGGGTGCGATGTTGAGATTTGGCTGATGGATGACCCGGTGAAGCTTAGCGGTGATGCCAAGATAAACTTTGAGGCGGCGGCGAAGCTGGACATACCGATGATTGAGCCGGAGACGGGGGAAGATCTCGAGTTTGAGGGGTATGATCTTGTCGTGGACGCGATGTTCGGAACGGGCTTGGAACGCAAGGTGACGGGATTGTTCGCTGAGGCGATTGAGCTGTTGAATCAAACCGAGCTTCCGGTGTTAGCCCTTGACCTGCCGAGCGGTGTGAATGCGGATACGGGAGCGGAGCTGGGAATCGCGCTCGATGCGACCTTTACTATCACGTTTCAATGCGGCAAACCGGGACTATATCTTGAGCCGGGCCGGAAGCATGCCGGCGAAGTGCACATCGTACCCATCTCGCTTCCGATATCAGCGGACGACGCGCTCAAAGCCACATATTTCCTTCCCGAGCATGACGACGCGGCAACACTGTTTCCGGAGCGGCCTGCCAATTCTCACAAGGGGAACTACGGCAAATTGCTGCTGATTGCGGGGTCCAAGGGGATGAGCGGCGCGGCGCGACTGGCAGCAGGAGCGGCCTTGCGCTGTGGAGCCGGATTGGTGATGGTGGCGACACCGGAGTGTGTTCGCTCCGAAGTCACGAGGCAGCCGGAACTGATGACGGTCGGACTGCCGGAAACCGCAGGCGGGTGTATCTCTTATGCGGCAAGAGAGAAGCTGGAGCCGCTGCTGAAATGGGCGGATGCAGTGGCCGTAGGACCGGGTCTGGGACAAGACGCGGAAACGGCGCATCTGTTAAATGATATTTTAGCATCAAACAAGCGGCTGGTCATTGACGCGGACGGATTGAATTTGATTGCCGCTCATCATTTGCAGGACAAGCTTCCGGTAAACGCCATCCTGACTCCGCATCCGGGCGAGCTTGAGCGGCTGTGTGGCACGAGTTTGCCGACTGTGCATGAGCGAATCGCGGCGGCGCGGGAGTTTGCACGGCAGCATCAGGTGGTCGTGCATGTGAAAGGTTCCTCGTCTGCAACAGTGACCACAGATGGCAAGGTCTATGTGAACACGACGGGTAATCCGGGGTTGGCAACGGGCGGCTCGGGAGACGTGCTGGCGGGAATAGTTGGGGCATTGTGTGCACAGGGAATTCCGGCAGGGGCGTGTGCGTGGGGCGGCGCGTATGTGCACGGGCTGGCGGCAGATATTGCGGCGGACGTGCTGGGCGAGGTGTCGCTGCTGCCGAGCGATGTGATAGCACATTTGCCGGCGGCGATTGATGAACTGGCAACGGAAACAGAAAACGAATAAGCTTCAACTGTGAACTCTTCTTCGCGCCGCTTCTGGGAAGCTTCGGCAGTGGTCTGGTCGGCGGTGGTACTTAGTCTGGCGATTACACCGATTCGAAATGTGGAGCTGATAACGGCGCCTGTTTCGGACAAGGTGCTGCACGCATTGGCATTCTTGATTGGCAGTATTGTGTGGGCGGGGGCGCTTGAGGATACTCCCGGACAGACGCGGCCATTGCTGACGGCGGCAGCAGTGTGTTTGGGGATGGGAGGACTGATTGAGGTTTTGCAGACGCAGACGTCGACGAGGAGTGCAGAGACGGGGGATTTGCTGGCGGATGCCGCAGGTATCGTGGTGGGAGGACTCTTTTGGCTGTTGATTTCGCGGAGGCGGGACAGGCAGACGGCCTCTCATAACAGCGTGGAAAGCACGGTGAGCTTGTAAACGCTGAATTTCAGAGAAGAGCGATTTGAGAATTCAAATAAATTGCAAACACAGTAGGAGTATATTTTGGTCAATCGAGTTACATTGATTGGACGCTTGGGCAAGGACCCGGAGATGAGGTACACTCCCAGCGGCATGGCGGTGGCGCGGTTCACGTTGGCAACGAATGAGAACCGCAAGGATCAGCAGGGGAATTGGCAGTCAGAAACGACGTGGCACACGATTGTCGTGTTTGGACAGGCTGCTGAGCGGGCGAGTGAGTCCTTCAAGAAGGGGAATCTGGCGTATGTTGAAGGCCGGATCTCGATGAGGAACTGGGAGGACAAGGAGGGTCAGAAACGCACGTCATTTGAAATTCTGGCCAATACAATTCGCAATCTTTCACCCAAGGAAGGTGGCGAAAGTATTGGAGAATCAAGCCATTCGCAACCGGAACCGACCCATTTTGGTTCAGGACCGGATGAGGACCTTCCGTTCTGACTACTTTTTAGACTTTTCTTGCGGGATGTTGAAAAACTCTTGACATCCGGTCGAGTTTTAGCTAATATCAGTTGTCTGCGGCGTAAGCCGTATTACAGTGTTTTTGGAGTCTCGCAAGGGGCTTAAGAAACAAGCAATTATCCGAGTGGATAGGAGCCGATTTTGAAGGGCTGACCCACTCGGGGATTTGAATGCTGTGCCTCCATTTTCCGGGAATGGCGGAAGAGGCATATAGTTCAGCAAGTATATTAAGTAGGGTAAGCCCTGCGATTATGCTGGACGAAAAGAGCCAAGTTTAAGTTTTTGTTTGAGTTTCGGGGTTAACAGCCTCGGGACTTGATGAGTGTGTAACGATAAGATGGGAATTGCATGTCGCAGTTCTCGAAGTTAAGGAGGAAAAGATGAAGAAAGTCATGCTTGTGATCGTGTGTATGCTGTTTGCGGCGACTGCTTTCGCCCAGCAGTCCGATCCGTCGAACGATGTCGGCTACGTGAAGCTGAATTCGACTGGTTCGGGTACTCCGGGCGTTCAAGCGGTTCTCCCGTTTGGTCTCCCGTTCAAGTTTTGGAACGTGGTCTCCAACGTGCCGCAATACGGTGTAGAGTCGACCCGTCCGTCGTCGATCATCGGTGCCCAGACTGCTCAGGGAACGGTGACTTCGGCCGACCGTATCGTCCGTCAAGACGGTGGCGCATTTGCGTATCGTTCGACGACAGGTACGTGGACAGGCTCGCTCGAGACTGGCGCATCCATGGTTCCCGGCCGTGCGTACTTCTATCAGAACAAGACCGGTGCGAATCGCACGTTGGTTTTGGCTGGTGATGTTGACAACGCCGGTGGCTACGGTACGCTCTCGGTCACTGGTGGCGTGTCAGTCGCTTCGACGCCGTTGTCATGGCGCGATTCGCGTAACATCGTAGTTGCAACCCAGGTTGGTCCGCAGTTGGTTGCTCAGGGCTTTACGGGTGGTACGGCACTTTCGTCCGACCAGATCGCGGCTCAAATCGGTGGTGCGATTGCCCGTGTGAACGCGGCAGGAACGACATGGTCAGGTACGTTGACCCAGATTGTCCCGGGACAAGCGTACTTTATCCAGAACCGCCCGCACCCGAACGGCGCTTGGACCTATGACTATGCAACTGGCGCAGCGGCCGCAATGAATTCCGGCATCCTGCTTCCGACTCCGGGCATCACGAAAGCTCCGGTGAGCAATGAGAATGTGAAGACGTCTTCGGTCAAGTCAGGCTCAGTGAAGACCACTGGCGCGACGAAGTAAGCGGTTGATGTAAGACGAACTGAGATTTAGTTTGAAATACTTTTGTCAAGGAGACTGTAAATGAAGATCAAAATGCTATTTGTCGCACTGGCGATGCTGGCGGTGGCTTCAGTGAGCCAAGCGCAGTTCAATGCGATTCTGTATACACTGACGCCGTTGACGGCGTCGTGTGACGGCGGCGAGTGTT